>DATAWG010000106.1 GCA_036267355.1 Pirellulales bacterium
GGGAATCCGGGGACACCATACTTAATTCTTGAGTGTTTTGGCCGATGCGCCGGTAGTCGCGAGGCCATCTTGGCCCCGTGGCCCGTTTCCAAACCGCGAAATTTGGCTGGAGCACGTCGACACCGCACAAACGGAGGCGGAAGTCGCGGCGGTCCGGCATGCGATCCAGCGCGGCAATCCATTCGGCAATCCCGACTGGCAGCGTCACACGGCCATACGGCTCGCCCTCCAATCAACGCTTCGCCCCCGCGGCCGCCCGCGGAAAAACCTCCTATTTCTGCGCGGTGCTGGTCGCGCGTTCCAGGAGGCCGTTGCGGTAGACGCCGATTTCGGTTTTGTCGGTGGCGGTGAATTTGCCGGTTACCGGGCGGTCGCCGTGTTGGCCGAAGCGGACGATCTTGTCGCCCGCGTCGTAACGGAAATCGTGATTCGAGTCGAGAATCCAGACGCCGTCGCGATAGACGCCGATCGAATCGCGGCCGCTGCCGTCCCAATCGCCCACCACCGGGATGTCGCCCGGCTGGCCGAATTGGGTCTGGATGTCGTCGGCTGCCCATTTGCCCGTACCGTGGATATCGAGATACCACACACCATCGCGGAAGACGCCGATGGTGCGCACTCCGCTGCCGGTCCAGTCGCCGACGACCGGCACATCGCCCGCCTGGCCGAACTGGAAGACGTGGTCGATTACGTCGGCCCGCAGCTTGCCGGTGTCGCCGCGTTTCACGGTGCGGCCTTGCGAGGCGGCATCCTTGGCCAGCGGCGGCATGTTCTTCATCACATTGCGGTTTGCGTTCTGTGGGTTCGGCAAGCCCGGTTCGCGATCGAGTGGCCGTGTGTCGGCGATCCATTGCGGCCCGAACACGCCGATGTCGTCTTTGCCGTCGCCGTCCCAATCGCCGACGACCGGCGTATCGCCTGCATCGCCGAGCCGGGCATAGAGATCACCCTCGCCCCACTTGCCGTCGGCGTTGGCGTCGATGAACCATTCGCCGTCGATGAAGACGCCCATTTGCGTAGTGCCGTTGCCGAGGAAATCGCCATAGACCGGAATGGCGCCGGGAGTGCCGAATACATCGACGTCGGACTTGATCGTGCCGTCGTTGATGATCCAGCGCGAGCTGCTCAAATTCATGGCATCCCAACTGCCTTGATCGAACACCAACGGACCGGCATCGGCGTTCACGCCTTCGTCGGGCGGAATTGCCTCGCGGGGCTGGCCATCGTCCATCACGCTCAGATGCCAGGTATACGGAACTTCGCCGCCGCCGCCCGGCAAGTCGAATCGCTCCGCAGGCGGCGCAACCGGCGGTTGATCGAAGCTGACCGGCGACACCGGAGAATTGAATACCTCTTGCGGCATCGGCGGTGTGAATGGCGGGGGAGGCGTGACCGGCGGTGGCGGTGTAACTGGCGGCGGCGGAGTGATTGGTTGCTGCTGCGTGACCACCACGCTGAAGTTGTTGTTGGTCGATGAGCTGCCGATCGCAAGCGGAATTTCGACCACCGCCGTCGAGTCGGGGCTCAGACCGAGCGCGGAAATCGCGTTGGCGTCGATCGTATTGCCCGGATTGTCGGCCGCTCCACCGGCGGAGCCGACGGAGGTGAGGCCGAGAATCGTGGTGTATCCTTGCGCGTTGTTGGCCGAGGTTTCCGGCTGGTCGGAGACCGGCTCCGTGGCCACGCTATACGCTTGATTGCCCGGCAGATCGGTAAATTCGTAGAAGCCATTCGCATCGGTCGTGGTGTTTTCCTGCTGGCCGGTCGAGAAATCGAAAATCGGAGCGCCGTCGGCGCCGTAGAGATAGAGCGTCACTCCGGCCAGCAGCTTGTCGCCCGATTGATAAACGCCGGTCCGGTATTGAGCCACTTGGGCCGCGGTGAGCGTGGTCCCGGCCGGCAGTTCGAGGGGCGGACCGTCTTGGAAGACAAGGCCGGAAATCGTCGCCGGCGGATCGACGTAGAAGTTGTAGTTCGTGCCGACCGTGCCGCTGGTAAGCGTGATCGTGTCGATCAAGTTCACATTCTCGACGATGCCGCCTGCCGAGCCGTAGTCGGCCTCTTCGGAGAAATACGGGCTCGGCGTCACGTCTTCGACGCCGTAGGTGCCCGGCGGCAAATTGTCGGCGAAGCTATAGAACCCATTTTGATCGGTCGTGGTGGTGCTGAGGATGTTGCCATTGGAATCCAGCAGGCTAACGCTGACGCCTGCCAGCGGTTTCAGATTCGTGGCCGTCGTTGGGTTGCCGGTGGTGTCGATTTCCACGTAGCCGCTGATCCCGACCGGCTGCACGTCGCAGAAGTTGTAGGCCGTTGCCGCGACGCCGTCGCCGAGAGAGACCTGCGTGATTGAATCGAGATCGGCCGAGACCGAGCCGCCGGCGCTGCCGGCCCAGGCATCGTTGTTCAAATAGCCCGCGGGCAGGATTTGTTCGACGCCGTACACCTGGCCCGGCATGAGGCCGGTAAACTGGTAATTGCCGGAATCGTCGGTCGTCGTGGTTCGGATCACCGTGCCGCTCGAGTTCAACAATTCGACCGTGACGCCCGGCAGCGGAACGCCGAGATCGCAATCGCCGACGTTCCCGCTGATGCTGGCTGGCAGCACGTCGCAGAAGCTATAACCCGTGGCGGCGGCACCGTCGGTGAGCGACACTTGCGTGATCGAATCGTCGTCGGCTGCGACCGTTCCGCCGGCCGAGCCGGCCCATGCGTCGTGGTTGATATAGCCCGTCGGCAGAATCTGTTCGACGCCATAAGTGACGCCGGGCAACAACCCCGTGAACTGGTAATTGCCGGAGCTATCGGTCGTGGTGGTTTTGATCACCGTGCCGCTAGAGTTCAGCAGTTCGACCGTCACGCCCGACAACGGCTGATCCGCGAGGCAATCGGACACGGTGCCGTTGATGCTCGCGGGGAGCACATCGCAGAAGTTGTAGGCCGTCGCGTTTACGCCGTCGCCAAGTGGCACTTCGGTGATCGAATCGAGATCGGGCGAAACGGTTCCACCCGCCGTGCCGGCCGTGGTTTCGTGATTCATGTAGCCGGTCGGAAGAATCTGTTCGACGCCGTAGTCGACACCCGGCATGAGCCCCGTGAATTGATAGGCGCCCGCGCCATTGGTCTCGGTGGTTTGAATCACGGTGCCGCTCGAATTCAGCAACTCGACCGTCACGTTCGCCAGCGGTTGATTGGCGAGGCAGTCGGCCACGGTGCCGCTGATGCTGGCGGGGAGCACGTCGCAGAAGTTGTAGGCTGTCGCGTTGGTGCCGTCGCCGAGCGTGACCTGCGTGATCGAATCGTCATTGGCTGCGACGGTGCCGCCGACGCTGCCGGCCCATGCGTCGTGGTTCAGATAGCCGTTGGGGAGAATCTGCTCGACGCCATAGGTGGCGTTCGGTTCCAGACCGGTGAATTGATAATTGCCGGAGCCGTTGGTCGTGGTTGTTTCGACGACGGTGCCGCTGGAGTTCAGCAATTCGACCGTGACGCCGGAGAGGGCCTTGTCGGCAAGGCAGTCGGACACATTGCCGCTGATGCTCGCCGGCTGCACGAGAGCGAAATTGTTCGCCACGCTGTTGTCGCCGCCGAGAACGGCAATCTGGCTGATCGCGGTCGCGCTGAGCACGGTGGCGTCGGTCGTGCCGCCGACGGTGCCCGGCTGAGCGCTTTCGGCGAAATAGGCGCTCGGCACCGTTTCGTCGACTTCATACGTGCCGGGCTGCAGGAACTGGAACAGATAGCTGCCGTTGGCATCGGTGGTGGTGGTGATGCCGGTGGAAACGAACTGGGTGCCGTTGTATTCCATCAACGAAAGCGTGACGTTCGGCACTCCTTGCTCGCCGTTGTCTTGCAGGTTGTCGAAATTCGCGTCGTCGTAGACCGTGCCGCCGATCGAAATCGGCAACGGCGTTTGGGTGACGAGCACGTTGGCGCCGGCGGTTTGATCGGATTGGTCGGTGGTGCTTGGCGGTTCGTAGTCTTGTGGCGGCAGGTTGAGGTTCGTGCCGGAGGTGGTGTTATTGTCGGCGAAGAGCGTATTGTAGCCGGCGACGAATGCCGTATTCACCGTGACGTTTTCATAATGCGGGGCGGTGAATGTGCCAACCAAATGGGCATTCTGGAATTGGTTGCCGTCGGTGAGCGGGGCGGTGGTGGCGATGCCCTGGCCATTGACCGAAAGCACCTGGTCGGCATCGGCGGTGAATGTGAGGCTATCACCCGACACGAATCCGCTTAGATCGAAGATGATTTGCGAGCCGCCGTTGACGACGGTCGTGCTGAGCACTTGGAAGCCCGCATCGGCGACGATTTGCACGGGTGCGTTGGTTGTGTTCCAAACGATGTCGCCGGCGGCAAGGCCATTTTGATTGGCGCTGCCGTCAACGATCACTTGCGTCATCTGCGTGTTGGGCTGGCCGCCTTGAAACGTTATTTGGATGGTGTTGGGGACGGTGTCTTTCCCGGGCGCCGGATCGAAGAAGACCGAGCCCAAATGAATTTGCGGGGCAATCGGCGAGGCCGTCATCAATTGCCGCGGCTCCATCGCCTCGAAGCGGCAAAGATGCTTGCGATCTTGCGGCTTGTGCGCGGCACGCCGCCGCGGGCTTTTCAAGAATTCGCCCCACTTCACCACGCTGCTTAAGAGACTCACAGGCTCGTCCTCCTTGACGCGAACATTTCAATTTTTCCCGCGGTTCTGGGGCCGCACGCATGCCACTGGCGCCGCTCGTGTCCCACTGGCACGTCTCGTGTGCCACTGGCAAGCGCAGTCTGCCAGTGCTCAGGTCCAGCGGCGCGTCCCACTGGTAGACTGCGCTTGCCACAGGCACACAAAACGCCGGCCGTCCTCGCTAACGCTTCGGGCTAGCAATACGTCTCTCGCGAACACTAGCCCGAAGCGTTAGCGAGGGATGGCCTCAGCGCCGAACTAATTTTCACGGCAGCTTCTACGGCAGCGTCCAAATCGCAATCGTCGCGTCAAAACTTCCCGACACCAGCACATGCTGCGTCGGATCGACCGCGAGCGCGGCCACGGTTCCGGTGTGGCCGACCAGCCGGTGCGTCTCTTGCTTCGCCGCGAGATCCCAAATGTGAATGATGTTGTCCGATCCGCCCGCGGCCAATTGCTGCGGTCCGCAGAATGTCAGGCTAGCGATCTTCGAACCGAGCTTATTGAATTCGAGCGTCATCTGGCCCCGCGGCATGCTCCACACGCGAACTGCAAGATCGTCGCCGCCGGTTGCCACCTGGCTCCCGGAGGGAGCAAACGCAATCGCACGGACTCGGCGGTTGGAAACCAGAAACGTGCCCAGCACTTGATCGTCGGCCGTATTCCACAGCCGCAAATGGCCGTTCCGCCCCGCGGCCGCAAACATGCTGCCATCGGCGGCCACTGCCATTGACCGCACATCCGTCGCCGGACAATCCAGGCTGGTGGTCAGCCGCAAGCTCGCGGCATCGTAGCGCCGCAATTTGCTTTCGAAGCCGACGGCCATTAACGATTTGCCATCATTGCTAAATGCAAGCGATGCGATTCCGAGATTTTGCTGCGGTCCGGTGGCAAGCAACAGGCCATTCGTCGTGTTCCAGAGGCGGATTTGGCCGTCGTCGCCCGCGGAGGCCAGCGTATGGCCGTCGGGACTGAATTTCAGCGAACGAATCCAGTCGGTATGGCCATGAAGTAAGAAAACTTCTCTCGCTTCCGTGAGGTTCCAGATCCGCACGACATGATCGTCGCCGCCGGCGGCCAACAGCCGACCGTCGGGGCTGATGGCCAGCGCCGTAATCACCGGCGGGCGTCCGTCGGGAGCATCTGCCTTCGGATGGATAACGCGCGTCGGCGTGTCGACCGCCGCGGCTGCCGCGCCCTCGGCCGCGCACCGACGGGGCGACGACGCGGCCAATAGCAGCGCCGCGCCGGCGACGAGCGCGGTCGAAAATCGGCTGGATGCAAAATTGCAAAGCTTCATGGAATATCCCATGCCGTTGGGTCAACAGTTTTTTCGACCACCACCAGAACCGGGAACAAAACACCGCGCGAACGACCATGCGTGGAATGATCCGATCGTATGCACAGGAATCTGCCACGCCGGTTCTTCCGTTTGTATCGGACGAAATGCGTCCGACTCCGCAATCGTTGCTCAGAAGTAAGAAAACTTCACCCGCCTGGGCAGAATGGGGAAGCTGCTAGCGCTGGTTCGGTGGAATTTTGGTGGCGGGTTTGCTTCATGATTGCCATGATTGGTGGTTGGAAACGGCTCGCCACCCATTACCATCGCACCAGTCGCTCGGCGGAACCGGTGCTCGGGCGGGCGGTTGGGCGCATTGCTCGTCGGCGCTTTGTTGGTCGTGGTGCTGTTTGCGGTCGTCCCGCTCGCCGCCGCAATCGTGAAGGCGATTGGCCGAGCGATCCGCAATTGGCGCCCGCTGTGGCAAAGGTCCGTGCCTCCCGGCCAATCGAACAGGCAAGCACAATCGCCCTCGGCGGCACGGCGAAAGTGGTCGTCGCAAAAGATGTTGGGGGGCGATCCCCGGCGTCGCCGCAATTATGATACGACGTCACGGCAACGCGGCGATCGGCCGCACACGATTCGTGCAGTGCGGGCGGTCGAGTCGCTCGTTGAAAGAATACCTTTGAGGTGAATGCCGATGGAGAACGTTTGCGTCCGGCGAATTGTCGGCTTGATTGTTGTGTTGGCGGCCTGTGCAAGTTTCAAGCGAACCGCCGAGGCTGCCGACGATTCCCATATGAACGACTGGGTGGCGGCGGCGTTCGGAGCGCGGCTGGCGACACCCTTAAGCGTAGCCACCCCGACGCTGACGGTCCGGCGGCACGACTACGCCAGACTCCATGCCAATGAGTCGATTCTCGGTACTCCTTTGAAGATCGGCCGGGAAGTTTTCGCCAGCGGACTCGGCACACACGCCGGCAGTGAACTGGCTATCGGTCTGCCGGCCGGAGCAAAGTCGTTCGCCGCCCGCGTGGGCATCGACAACAACTCCGATACGCAAGGCCGGCTCGGATCGGTCGTTTTCAAAGTCGGCGTCGATGGCAAGGAGCTTTTTCACTCTGCGGTGTGCCACGGTGGCGAGGCGGCACGAGCCGTTGAAGTGACGTTGCCGGCCGGTTCGAAGGAGTTGCTGCTCACGGCCGAGATCAGTTCCGAAGGCCCCGCACACGGACATGCCGACTGGGCCGACGCTCGAATCATGTTGGCGGACGGGACGGCGTTCCATCTTGATCGGTTGGTCGCCGCGCAGCCGGGCGATTTCCTCGGCAGCCCAGCCGCGCCGTTTTCATTCACCTACGATGGAAAGCCATCGGCCCAATTGCTCGGCTCGTGGCAACACAAAGTCGAAGCGAAGCATGTCGGCGACGGCCAACAATCGACGGCCGAATGGTTCGACCCGAGCAGCGGATTGGCTGTCACGGCGGTCGCCACGGCATTTGACGATTCACCTGGCGTCGATTGGGTACTGAGCTTTGAGAACCGCGGTACTAAAGAGACACCCGTCTTGGAAGACATCGAACCGTTGGACCTGAAGCTCGCATCGGAGCCACGCACCGAGCCGGTGGTGCTCGATCGGATCCGAGGCGACGACACGAGCGAGCGGTCGTTCGAACCTGAGCTGCGTGAGCTGCATGCGCCGCAGCACGTCGAATTCGCACCGAATGGGGGCAGGCCATCGACCGGCGCCTTTCCGTTTTTCAACGTTCAGTTTGGGAATCGAGGCGTGTTCGTTGCCATTGGCTGGACGGGACAATGGAGCGCGCTCGTCGATCGCGATCCGACCGGGCCGACACAGCTTCGCGCCGGAATGCAGCGGACCCATTTCAGACTGCACCCGGGCGAGTCGGTTCGAACGCCACGCATCATGCTTCTGCGTTGGTCGGGCGATCGAATCGATGCCCATAATGCTTTCCGGCAGGTTTTGCTGCGGCATTACCTGCGCAAGGCTGGTCCGGCCCCAGGGCAACTACCGCGGCTGGCGGTTGCCGTCAATATCTTCGACTTCTGGGCCATGGGAGGCAGCCGGCAGTATCCCACCGAAGGCGGGCAGTTCGACATCATCCGCGTCGAACACGCCCTTGGCTGCGACACCCACTGGCTCGACGCCGGTTGGTTCGTCGGCGATTTCCCGAATGGCGTCGGCAATTGGGCGCCGAAGCCCGACGGTTTTCCTCACGGCCTAAAACCGACGGGCGACTTCTGCAGACAGCAGGGCCTGGGTTTCTGCCTTTGGTATGAACCGGAACGCGTCGCTGAAAATTCACGAATCGCCCGCGAACATCCTGAGTTCGTTCTCGGCAGCCGCAAGCGTGGCGACGGCGGGCTGCTCAACCTCGGCGACGAGCGAGCGCGGCGATTCATCACGGAATTGCTGGACCGGCAAATCACCGAGTTCGGCGTCACCACGTATCGCAACGACTTCAATATCGAACCGCTTTCGTTCTGGCGAGCCGCCGATACGCCCGACCGCGAAGGCATTGCGGAAATCAAATATGTGGAAGGCCTGTACGCGATGTGGGACGAACTGCGCGCGCGACACCCAGGCCTGCAAATCGACAACTGCGCCTCGGGTGGCCGGCGCATCGATCTGGAAACCTGCATGCGGGCGGTCGTGCAAACCGATAGCGACACCGGGAGTTCGCCTGGTCACACGCAAATCGATCAAGGGCAGTCGCTGGGGCTCAATCTCTTTTTGCCGCTCCATTCCACGATCGGATGGGACTACAGCGCCTATGCCGTGCGCAGCTCGGCTTCAGCCGGCTACGTCGCCGAATGGGATGTGTTGAAGAAGGATTTTCCGCTCGATCGAGCGAAGGCCGCGATCGCGGAAGTGAGCGAGAATCGAAAATACTGCTCCGGCGACTATTATCCGCTCACGCCGTGGACGATTTCGGACAGCGACTGGATCGCGTGGCAGTTGCACCGCCGCGACCTGGAGAGCGGCATCGTGCTGGCTTTTCGTCGTCCGAATAGCCCCTATGCCGCGCTGCAGGTTCATCTGCATGGCGTGCGACCCGATCAACATTACCGAGTCAACTATATCGACGATCAATACACGCGGACCCAAAAAACGTTATCCGGCGCCGAATTGGCTTCGACGGAACTGCGATTAGACGCTCCGAAGAGCAGCCTTCTGGTGCGCTATGAGCCCGATCCGGCTCGAGCGGCGTCGACCGCTTCGGAGCCGCAACCGCCGTCTCGGACTCCCTTGCCGACTCCGCCGCCAGAAAGGGCCGACTCGCGAACCTTTCCAGCCCCCTCGCCGTCGCAGAATCCTTCGCAGTTTGGACAAGGCGTGCAACGGACGATGACGCTGCTGGCCGCGAGCACGCCGCAACACAGAAACCATGTACGGATTCTTTTCTACGGCCAATCGATCACCGAGCAGGAGTGGAGCAAGCAAGTAGCCGCCGATCTGCGACGTCGATTTCCGCTCGCCGATTTGGAGATCGAGAATCGCGCGATTGGAGGCTTTGCGTCGCAACTGTTGATCCGTCCGGCCGAGCACGATGTCTATCCCTTCTATCCGGACTTGGTCGTCTTCCACGTCTTCGGCGCCAATCAGCAGTATGACGAAATTATTCGCAACATCCGCAGCCGAACGACGGCTGAGGTGCTCATGCAAACCGATCGTGTTGGCGACAAGTTGCCGCAAGATAAACCGGACAAGAACGCCGACAAGGGCCTGTGGTGGGACTATTTGATGAATCACCAGTTCCTGCCGGACATCGCCAAGAAATACGGCTGCGGCTTGTGCGATATCCGCGGCGGCTGGCTTGAGTATCTCCGCGCCCATCACTATGAGCCGACGCAACTGTTGCTCAAAGATGGCGCGCATCTCAATGCCCAAGGCAACTACCTGATGGCGCAACTGACGAATCGCTACCTCGTCTACCGCCCCGATCTTCCCGGCGACGCTTGGAAAAATCTCACCCACTTGTACGGGGTCCACCGCGGGACGTGGAAGGACGGCAAGGTATCGATCGATTTCGAAGGCAACCGCGTCGATCTGATTGCCGCGGCAAACGCTCCGAACGGCGCCGGCGCCGCTCCCGGCAGCAGCGCGCGCATTTTGATCGATGGCAAGAAGCCGAGCGAATTCCCAGGGGCCTATCGAATCACGCGCCCGCAGCCAGGGCCATGGTCGCCGCTGTTCTTGAGCCGCGTGGATCACGGCGCCACGCTAGTTATCGAGGATTGGACCCTGCAAGTGGGCCACGTTTCGCCGGACGGCAAAACATGGGATTTCGCCGTCCGCGGTTCGGTCACGGGCACCGACGGCAATGGCCAAAGCGATCGGCCGTTCACGAGCAAGTCGGGGCGCGTGAAGATCGAACCCGTCGCGTGGTTCCGCGGTTTCAATCCGCCGCTGCCTGAAGGCTACACGATCCGCTGGCAGGTGTTGCCGATGTTCATTGATGCATACCGAGCGCCGAGAACGAGCGACCCGGCGAGGCAAACGGCGACAACGATCGTTCAAGGCATCCCGAACACCAAGCACACCTTGGAGATCATCGCCGACGATCCCGCATTGCTGCCGCCGATCGATGGCGTGCGGACTTACGCACCGCCCGTGAAGGCCGACTGATCGGCGCGGCGTCGCCGCCCTGGCGCCGTGCCTTGGCTGCGCAGCGAATTTAACGAAACGCTGTTCAGCGCAGCATACTTCGGCGGGCAGTCCGCATTCAATTCAATCCGGCAGGCGACCAGTTTCGCGCCACTTCGACGATGTTCTCCACTTGAAGTTTTTCCAGCAGCCGGGCGCGATACTTCGAAACCGTCTTCGGATCGATGGCCAAGATCGTCGCGATCTGCTTCGTGCTTTTGGCGACGATGAGCAACTCCATCACTTCTTTTTCGCGCGGCGACAGGAGATCGATCCGTTCGGCCCAGCTGTTGGCGCTCGCTTGATTTCGGCAATTTTGAGCATCGCGATCGAGCGACCGTTCGATTGTCGACAGCAATGTTTCGCGATCGAAAGGCTTTTCCAAAAAATCGGCCGCTCCCGCACGCATCGCCTGCACGGCCATCGAGATCTTTCCAAACCCCGTGACGATAATCACGGGGATTGTGACGTGCCGCGTGGCAAGCTCCTGCTGCAACCCGAGCCCGCTCATCCCGCACAATCGAACGTCGAGTACGAGGCAGGCGGGGGCCGCTCGCGGCCTATATTGCCCGAGAAAGTCTTCCGCGGATGGATGTGCGGAGACCTCGAATCCCTCGGTGCGCAGCAGCAATGTCAGCGATTCTCGCACGAGCGATTCATCGTCGACAACGTAGACGGCCGGTCGGCGTTCCACTTCGATCTCCTTGGCGACTCGAGCTGCCGTTTCTTAATGCGGAGGTGGGCAAAGCATTCGTTCGACGGCTGCCAGAATGCATGCCCGATTGAAGGGTTTGGCAATAACCTCGTCGATCGCTTCGGATTGTCCCGATGAATGGCAGGTAATTTCGGGGTTGCCGGTAATGAGCAACGAGCGCAATTGTGGATTGAATCGCCGCAGCGCGCTTGCAATTTCGCCTCCGGAGAAGCGGTCGCCAAGTGCCCAGTCGGCGATCACCAGATCGGGAACGAATTCGAATGCCAAGAGCATTGCTTCGCTGCTGTTTGCCGCGCAGCGTGTTTCGTGCCCTTTGCAGGCCAAGAGAAAGGCGATGTGCTGGCAATATGCCGGTTCGTCGTCGATCAACAGGATTTTGGCCATATTTCGACCTTCGCCGTCTGGTGTCCGCGAGCTCGTTCGCATCGAGCCAGCGCTGATTTGGACCATTCGACGGAAAGGCTTGGCGCTGCCCCCCTACTACTTATTCAACGTTCGGCAGTCCTGGAGGAATCCACCACGTGGTCTACCGCAAAACTTGCGGAAAATCCGCTCATGCCCCGACGGATTCTTACCGAAGGTACGGCAATTTGTGCGATTTCCGCAGTGGCAGGTCGCCGCGGCGATGGCAGGCGCCGCAGCGATAGCAAACACTGGCGAGCAGCGCCGGACCGCGTTGAGGCTCAGCGTTTAGATGCGGCTAGCGGAAAGTCGAGAGTAATGGTGGTTCCACGGCCAGGGTTGCTGTGGATGTGGACCGATCCACCATGGTCCTGAACGATGCCGAAGGCAATGCTCATGCCGAGCCCAGTGCCCCCTGCACCTTTGCGGGTTGTGAAGAAGGGTTCGAATACGCGGAGCCGTTCTTCATCGCTCATGCCTCGGCCATGGTCTCGCACGGCGAGTCGGATCGAGTCATTTATGTGGTGAGTCGCGATGCAAACCTGGCTTTCCGGTGGGCTGGCCTCAATCGCGTTGTTCACCAAGTTGACGATCACTTGTTGAATTCCGATTGGATGAAGAAGCAATTGCGGTAGATTTTCCTCCAAGTCGGCTTCGATGGAAATTCGATGCTCGTCGGCGTAGGGTCGCGCCAGATCGCGGGCCTGGCGGACGCATCGGTTCAGATCGCCAAATGCCTTCTCGCTCCGCTCGTTGCGCGCGAACCACAGAATATTTCGCATAATTTCGCGGCAACGATTCAACGATTCGACCGTATTGCGCAGGCTCGTCGTAAGCAAATCATGGTGCTCCGGTCGGTCCTGAATCGCCATCGCGGTTTCTGCGCTCAGCAACGCGGCGCCTACGGGGTTGTTGATCTCGTGGGCCATTCCTGCGGCGAGCGTACTGATCGCGGCAAGTCGACCGCTGCTGAGAGCCGCTTCGTCGGCGCGCCGCTGTTCGGTGATGTCGCGCCGGATCGAGATCACTCGCGTTGGCTTGTGGGCACCGTCGAAATGCACCTGCGTGTGGTCGAACAACCAGCGCACGTCCCCATTCGGGCGGCGGATCCGGTATCCCAAATCGTATCGGCCCACTTGAAAAAGATCGCGAATCGCCTCGACCAAACGCGACTGATCGGCCGGCTCGACGACGTCGCGCCAAAGTTCGGCATTGCCGGTGAAATCGCTTTTGGGGCGGCCGTAGACAGATTCCACCGAGGGACTCAAATAGAGCGTCCTCGACATATCGGCGGACGTCGCGCAGATAACGTGTGGTAGAGATTCCAGAATTTCCAGCGCGAGAAGACTGTTTTCTTGGACTTCCGCGACAAACGGAAGAACCCTCAATTCCCCTTCCATTCCACGCCCCTCGTAATGACCAGCGGAAGTTTCTCACCCGGCGGGCAAGTCTGCCAAGTGCAAGGCCGAACCATCCCATCAAACAGTCGTAAATAATTCAAAAAAACACGTCAGGTTTCACACATTCTCGAAATCTGGCTGCGAGATTTCAATGTGGAAGTTACTCGCGCCTATTCGGATATCCACGGGTATTGACTGGCAGTCAACGATAGCCGGACGTGATTCACCGACCCGGCAATTCCGCAAGGTACGGGGGACTACGTGTTGAAGTCTCTCAAGGCCAATCCCAAAATGGCCGAATCGCGCTGATCGTGTTCACCGGGCGGCGCGACGATGTGCTGATTCGCCGCTTGGAATCAAGCGTCGCCGCTGCGATTCTCATAAGGCCGGTCGAGTTTAGGGCTGATTCTCGCGGCTCTGTCCGTTTATCTGAAGATCAATCCCAAGGTTTACTGTCGCCGAGCGGCACACCCGCTCATCCACTTGAAGTTTTCCGGCAATGCACGGGTCGATGAATGTCTTGCTGGTCGAAGACGACGAAGGGCATGCGCACATCACGCGCGCTTCGCTCAGAGAATCGCAATCGCGAGATGGAGGCGATGCCGGGCCGCGCGGCGGCGAACTCGCGGAGGAGAGGGCTCGGCTAAGCGTTGAGCTCGCAGCGCGCGTGACAGACTGCACCTTGAAGTTGGCTGCCGCCAACAGCGGATCGGCAGCCGCGAAGCAGGAGAACGAAGCATTCGTCTACGGCGTCTCTCATGATCTGCGTACGCCGTTCGTGAATCTGCAAAGCTTCAACCAGGAGTTGGATTCGGCCCAATGCGAACTCCGTCGGCTGCTCGTCGATGGCGGCTTCCAACCGACGGTCGCGATCGACGCACCGAGCTGCTTGATACCGAAATGCGGCAGGAATTCATTTCGTGAAATCGGCTGTCCAATGAGGCTGTTGGGGCTCGAACCCAAGACCTACGGATTAAAAGTCCGTTGCTCTACCAACTGAGCTACAGCCTCGAAACACTGTAAATCGCGGTATTTTGTTGCTTTCCCGATTCCGTTGCGATATGCTGCTGACGCCTGATCTGACGCCCGCAGTTACCGAAAGGGGGAAAGCCATGACGCCCGCGATGCCTAAAGTTATCAGAAAGACAGCCACCCGCAAGCCATCCAAGCCACGGCCTGATTTTCCACTCTATGCGCACGCTACAAAGCGCTGGGCCAAGAAAATACGCGGCAAGATTCACTATTTCGGCCCGTGGGATGATCCGGCAGCAGCGCTCAATCGGTGGCTCGATCAAAAGGACGATTTGCTCGCCGGTCGGACGCCGCGGATAGCCCGCGACGGGCTCACCCTAAAGCATCTGGTCAACGTCTTCCTGACCGCCAAGAGGCGTCAACTTGACGCCTGCGAATTGTCGTCTCGGATGTTCGCCGACTGGTTTTCAGTGTGCGAACTGTTGATCGACTCATTTGGCGGCAATCGCCTTGTCGACGACTTGGCACCCGCGGATTTTGAAAGCCTGCGCGGCAAGCTGTCGAAGCAGTACGGTCCGCACCGACTCGGCACAACGGTCGGTTGTGTTCGCGGGGTGTTTAAGTACGGACTCGAATCCCGCTTGATCGAAAGGCCAACTCACTTCGGGCCTCAGTTCAAGAAGCCCACCAAAAAGACAATGCGCTTGCATCGCGCCAAGGGCGGCTTGAAGATGTTCGAGGCCGCCGAGCTTCGCAAAATTACCGACAGCGCCGGCGTGCCGCTACGGGCAATGATCTTGCTTGGCGCGAACTGCGGATTCGGCAACAGCGACATCGCGAATCTGCCGCTGTCGGCCGTCAACCTGACTGCGGGCTGGGTCAATTTCCCGCGACCGAAAACCGGAGTCGAACGTCGCTGCCCATTGTGGAAGGAAACGATCACAGCGATTCAAGCAGCGATCGACGGACGGCCCAAGCCAAAGCACACGGAAGCGGAGAAGCTGTTGTTCGTGACACGACACGGCGCCCGATGGGGAGTCTCTGAGATCATGGAAACGGAAGTCGAGGAAGCGGGCGCGAAGATAAAAAAGCCCAAGTTGAAAACTGACGATCCGATTGCAAAGGCATTCGGCAAGCTGCTGCGCCGGCTGGGGCTGCATCGCGCCGGCGTTGGCTTCTACGCATTACGCCACACGTTTGAAACTGTCGCCGGCGGCTCACGGGATCAAGTGGCCGTCAATTCGATCATGGGCCACGCCGACAGCAGCATGGCCGGCGAGTATCGCGAACGAATCGGAGACGCGAGACTGGAAGCCGTGGTCTCGCACGTCCACAACTGGCTCTATGGCGGAAAGGAATAAGGTATGAAAACCGATAAGTCGCTGAAAGCAACGCTTGCGCTAGCCGAGCGGCATTCCGCTGCCGAACACGAACGAATCGGCACGGCACAACGCGAACTGGCGGAACTAATAGCGATGTGCGTCGCTGTAGAATCGCCGGCGGCTGAGCGGGCGAGGGCAAGAAAGGCCGACCTACTGAAATTGCTGCGCGAGAGAACGGCGAGTTTCGACCGGGACGTGGCGGAACTGCGCAGGCGAATCGAGGCTCGCAATAAGCCAGCCATCGACAACGAGGCCCACGCTCTGGCGCTTTTCGTGAAAAATCCCGATTGGGAAAATAAAGAAATCGCCGAACGAGTCGGCGTCAAGCCGGCCCAACTGTCTATTAATAGGTATAAGAAATTCAAGGCCGCCAGGGCGGCGCATAGGGCGTCGCACGCCGGCAGAGTTCCTCGCAAGGGGACGAAAATTGACGGCCAAATCGAAGCGATCGACTACGATTAGCATCAGCGGCGCGCAAGTGTGGGAAAATTCTTTTGATGAAAAACCCCGGCAAAACCGGGGTTTTTCGTTTTTGCCAACGACGATTGCGCGCAACACCCTCCTGATATTCCGGAGGGTGTTGCAATGGCGACTAAAAACGATTGGCGAAATAGTCCTACAGCCTGGTTTTCCGTGCTGGAGCGCGCTCTCCGGGACGGCGACAGCGAACTAGTCGCGCAAGCTACCGAAGAGCTACGCCGCCTGGGCGTCAACGTCAGCATCTCGCACGACCGTCTGGCCAGAGCGCTGGAGGCGAGTCGATGATCCGCGCCGCCTCGCGACCTGAGCCAAGAGACTGGACCGTGCCTGAGTTGGCCCGGCAAATGCGCGTCAATCAAAACAAAGTCCTCCGCTTGATTCGATCGGGAGAGTTGGCTGCGTACAACATCGCCGCCACTACCGCAAGCCGGCCGAAGTGGCGAATCACCTCAGAGGCGATTGCATCATTCCAGGCCGCACGATCGGCGACGTCGACAAGCGGTGGCGCAGTTCGCAAAGCCCCACGCATGCAAATACCAAAGGATGTAATTCGGTTTTTCTAGTTTTTTTTCACCACAATCGCAAAGGAGGGCGTATCTATGTGTGCGTTAATTCTGCCGTGCTACAAGGATCAAGGCTTCGAGGCCGAAGCGAAATCCGAAGACGGCACCCCTATCACAATCCAGGTCGCCGTGCTGTCGATCCGCCATGACCGCGTGGTGTTCGCGGTAAACGCGCCGCCAAGCGTGAAAATCCGCCGCGCCGATCTGCCGCCGCCGCCAGATAATCGGCCGCCGCGACCGCCGCACCGGCGGCCGTGGCGTTGAGCGCGAAAAAATCTCCCTAAAGCCTAAAGCGGCACGGGGGCGCGAGCTACTGCATTTGTTTCGCAGTCACTCGAACCGAGCAGGAGATTTTCAATGCGCGATACGCCAAAGACACTAGGGGATTTTCTTGCGCTGGCAGAACAGTCGCCAGTATGGGGTGGCGAAGGCAAGATTGTCTCGCGCGCCCCGGACGGCACGGTTACCGAAATCCCACTCGGCACAGACCGCCGGCTGCTGGAGCGGCGGATCCTAGAATCGATGCAGCAGTATTGGCCAGAGCATCTTCGGCCAAGGCATACCGCCGAGCCACGCGCTGCGATCGTAGATGGCGACGATTCAGAGGCCGACAGTGATTCAACGCCCAAAAAACAGCCGGCGAAAGAAATCGATCCCGGCGACGAAGCGCGATGGTTCCTCGAAAAAACAAAACTCGACGGTGTGCCGACATTGCTCTATTGGCACGGCGGATGGTGGAGGTGGAGAGATGGCGCTTACCGCGAGTGTGAAGCAAGCGAAGTGCGCGGCGACTTAATTCGCCATCTCGATCGAGAGTTTAATTCATTGGGCTCAGCCGTCACGTCGAACGTGCTGGATCATCTACGCGCGAACGCATTTCTGCCGGCCGACCGCGAACCGCCGGCATGGATCGGGCCCCCGGTGAACGATTGGCCGGCCGACGAAATTGTGGCGACTCGCGGTAAGCTGGTCCATTTGCCGTCGTTGCTCGCGCAGCGTCAGTGCGAAACGTCCGCCACGCCGCGATTCTTCACGACGGCGGCCGTCGACTTCGACTTCGACGCGAACGCACCATTGCCGAATGAATGGCACCGCTTTCTGCGGCAGCTTTGGCCGGACGATCGAGACTCGATTGACACATTGCAAGAATGGTTCGGGCATCTATTAGTGGCCGACACTAGACAGCAAAAAATCCTGCTACTTGGCGGACCGCGGCGCTCAGGCAAGAGTACCATCGCACGAGTGCTTCGCGAATTGATCGGACGGCGGAACGTCTGCGGACCGACGTTAGCTGGGTTGGCGACAAATTTCGGACTGTGGCCGCTAATCGGAAAGAGTGTGGCAATCGTGTCTGACGCGCGACTGAGCCACCGTAGCGATCAAGCGGTTGTGGTAGAGCGTCTGTTGTCGATCTCTGGGGAAGACGCTCTGACGATCGACCGGAAGTGCATGGAGCCCGTGACGTGCCGCTTGCCGACGCGGCTAATGCTTATCTCCAATGAGTTGCCGCGGTTGTCAGACGCGAGCGGGGCGCTTTCTAGCCGATTCCTGGTGCTGTGGCTATCGGAGAGCTTTCTTGGCCGAGAGGATCATGGGCTGGAAAAGAAATTGCTCGCTGAACTGCCAGGAATTTTTTTGTGGGCCGCTGCTGGGTGGCAGCGATTGCGCGAGCGCGGGTGTTTTTCTCAGCCTGAATCGGCCGCGGAAATGGTCGAGCAATTGGGCGACTTGACCAGCCCGGTGTCCGTGTTCGTTCGCGAGCGGTGCATCGTCGGCAAGGAATATCGAGCGACGGTCAGGGATTTATTTTCAGCGTGGAAAAATTTCTGCGAATCGGCTGGAAGAAAAGAGGCTGGGACGGACGCGACGTTTTCGCGCGACCTAGTTGCTGCCGTGCCAGGGCTGCGGAGAGTGAGAACGCGCGAAACAGATAGCAGGCTAATGGCTTACGACGGAATTTGTCTGAAACCGGTAAAGTTTTAGGGCCATGCTGGTACATGGCCCTACGGAAAGCACGCGACGCGCGAGGAAAAAGTAGAACGCTAGAACAATCGGAGAAAAAAAATAAAAATGCAGAAATGATAATTACGTGTGTCGCTCATATACACCATGCGTATATGTGCTGCAATGCTTGGGGCCATGTACCACGATGGCCCTAATTGTTGGCGCGAAGGTATGAAAAGTTGGACTTTTCAAAAAAGGAGAACGGTATGGAAGCCGTGCAAAAATTTTCTGAGTCGCCGTCAGTTCGTTTCATGCGTGAGTTGCGAGAAAAAAATGAAGCGGCCATCGCAGCCGACATTCAACGCCGCATCGCCGCCGGGGAAACAAATGTGCTGTCTGAGGCTGAGTGTTGGAAAATGTCCTGCTCACACGCCGGGCTGGCGGTTTGCGTTTACCGCCCGGCGGAACTTCAAGAGCGGATGCGCCGTAACCCGAACCGTTCGATGCAGCGGCACGTCGCCGAGCTTGTGGTGGCGATGGGCCGCTTCCACGCCCAGCATCGGATCGATTGGTATCCGCCGGTCCCGCACCGCACGCCCGGCCGCGTGGCGTTGGGGCCGTACGCGCCGCGGCGGATGTAGAGAGTGAACGAATCTGTTTGACGAAATCACGCAAGGCCGCTATGGTTGACATCGCCCTCTAATCCCACACAACGCGCCACACAACACTGCGGGGGACAAGGGGGCCGCGAGCGAAAGCAAAAGGATTTGCCAGTCTATGACGACCGCCATTCAACTTTTCGGCAGCGGAAAATTTTTCGCCGGCACCGGCAGTGGCTCGCCCGGCGATCCGTTCATTCCGGCGCTCAGTGGAGACGCACCCGTGGCAGCAGTTCCGATTTTCGGCAGCGGCAAGTACGTCGGCGTGGCGTCGGGCAGCGGCCTGGAAAGCGACCCGTATGTGCTGGCCGTCGCGATGCAGCAGCTTGATTCGGACGACGGCGCCATTACGAGCGACGGCAGCGGCAACGTGACGGCCGCCAGCTTCCTCAGTGCCGCCGCGCAACCGGCCGACTTCGCCGGCGTGCCTACTGTCACCACGACGGGCATCACGGATACCGTTGCGCTGGCAGCGATCGCAGCCCTGTGCGCGGCGCTGGGCATCGCGACGGAATGAGGCCCGCATGGCCGTCGATATTTTCGGCGATGAAATAATTCCCGAACCGCCCGTCACGCCCACGCCACGCACACGCAAGCCACGCAAGCCGCGAGCCCCACGCACGGCGACGGCTGATAAGCCATTGGGCCTGAGCAAGCGCGAGCGCGGCGATTTAATTATTGCCGCCCGCGACGGCTGGAATTGCCCCGTAGAAGTGCAAGCCGAAATCGTGGCGAAGCTCAGCGATCTAATTCTCAGTAAAAATGGCGCGGGGGCTCGCGAACGCATTAGAGCGGCTGAAGCGCTGTTTGCAATGAGCAATCGCGCAGCGGAAGCGGCCAGCAAGTTTGCGTCTGCGTCTGGCAACGATCCAGAGCAGGCCGGAAACTCGATCAGGATCATCATTGAGGATCCCACGCTAGGCACGGATTCGCCACCTAATGCACCAGACGCTTCGCTTCCGCCCGTGGGCGCACCAACTGGCCCTGATCCGTTGCAAGAAGCATGCGCTAGTGTTGAGCGGCCGCCGATCGGGCAAGACGGCGGCGGCGGCGATGCTGTTGGTAATCCGATCGCTTCGTAAGCCCGGCCTCTATTGGTGGGTCGCGCCGTCGGCGAAACAAAGCGAGGCCGGCATCATGGCCGTGTGGTCGGCGCTCGCCGGCCTATCGGGCGTGAAATTTTTGAAGGGCATTAGTCGATTTATTTTGCCCAACGGTTCGATCGTGCAATTTATGTCGGCCGATGGTCAGAAATCTTTGGTCGGCTTCGGTCTCAGTGGGCTCGTGGTGGACGAAGCGGCACTGATTAACGGTCAGACGTTCTTTCGCGAGCTACTGCCCGCGTGCCTCGACAAAGACGCTTGGATCGTGCTATGCAGCACGCCCAGAGGCTTTAACTGGCTGGTCGATTACCGGGAAGCGACGGTCGGAAATCCGGACTGGCAGCACTTTAGTTTTCCGACGTGGAGCAATCCATCGCCGAACACCAGCTACGAAAAGTGCTTGGCCAAGAAAACGGAAATGGGAGAAAATGTGTGGCGGCAAGAGCATGTTGGCGAGCCCACGGCAAGCGAATTTGCGTTGTGGCCTCCCGAATTCTTCCGCGACATCTTCGTACCCGAGGTGCCACGATCCTACGCCCGTTCAGCATTGGGCATCGACCTCTCGGAAGGCAAGCCGGCCTCGCACTGGCAGGCGTTGATTCACGTCGGCCACGCGGCGGGCATCCACTACTTGGATTGCCGAGCGCACCGCTTGCCGGTGCCGAGCCTGTTACGTGAGGCGAAAAAGATGACGGATTGTTACGGGACCGACGTGGTGATCGTGGACGTGTCCGGCGGCCAAAGCATGGTCCATGAGCAACTGGATCAGCTCTGGCCCCAGCGGCGGGGCGTCAAACCAGTGCGGTTTGAGATCAAGGAACACGTCGAAAAAACGTCGCGCATCCACCAACTTTCGTATCTGCTCGATAACAAGATGGTCCGCGTGCTGAACAATGCGGGTGGACAAGAGTACGTCAAAGAGGGCCGAGATTTCCCGGATGGTGAGTACGACGATCTTTTGGATGCCCACCAACTCGCATGGCGCGGATTGCATGCGCCGGTAGCCGCGTAGTCTTGTGTGCGAGATTGTGTAGGCCGTTGTGTTGACAATTCAGGCCGGGCGTGCAAGAATCAAAGGCGTTCTACAAAACATCGGCAGGAGGCCGGCACTGATTCAAGGAAGAATTTCTTTGATCGCCAAGGCCTCACCGCCGAATCCCCACGCCGTACCGGTTGCCCAGCGGCAAACGCTCGCTGAAGCAATTGAGTTTCTTGGCGTGCTGTCCGGGCTTGGCGCCGCGGCACCGAATCTATTCGCATCTGATGGCAATTTGTGGCAGCAAGTCGGCGGGGCCGGGGCGAGCGGCGGCGCGTTTTGGGCGGCTTACTATTGGATGTCGTCGATCTGGTTCAATCGGTTGCAACGCTACGCGGCGCGATTCGCGTTTATGACCAACGGCTACTCGGCGGCGGCAATCAACGAACTGACGACGCTCGCGCTGGGCGAAGGGTTCAACTATTCTTCCAAGAATAAAACCGTCCAAAAACAGGTTGAAACTTGGATCAAGTTAAATGACTGGCACGAACGGTCGATTGAGGGCTTTTTGAATTGGTTGATCGACGGCGAAGTTTTTATTCGCATCGACGGCCAGGGCGAATCGTCCACTGTTTCGTACATCGACCCCGACTTGATTTATTCCAGCCCGACCGACCGGCAGGACTATTTCTGCGGCTGCATCTTCGGCGATACCGACACCGAACGGCCCAACAGTTTCCGCCTGTGGAATAAACCGTTTGGCGATGCGGGCGGCGAACATGAAGACGTGCCGGCCGCACAAATCCAACATCGCGCCAACCGACATTTCGGCCAAAAACGCGGATTCTCTTGGGCGCTGCCGGTGCTGAAGGACTGCTTCCAAGCGGACGGGCTCACGGGCAACTTGATGGGCACTGCCGGAGTGCTGAGCAAATTCGCGCTCATTCGCCAGCATCAAGTGCCGCAAGGCGGTGCCGAATTGATGCGCGCCCAAATTCAAGCCGATCAAGCGGCATACGGGCCGCCGATCGGGCAGAACGGCACGCCGCCGATCCAACCCACTGAGTCGGCCGAACGATACCCGGAAGGGGCCATCGTCGATTCCAGCGCATCGACTGAGTACAAGACGCTCGACGGGGTCAACTACGCCCAATTTGGCGAAGCGCTCGATATGGCCCTGCGCAAGATTAGCTCCCACTTTTTCTTGCCGATGGGCATCTTCGCGCAGGACAAGTCCGAGCGGGGCAGCTACGCCGCCGAGATTGCCAGCGGCTCTTGGAACGAACGAAACATCAAGAAATTTCAGGATAAGTGGAAGCGCCGCGACTTGGCGCTTATGGCGATGTGCGGCATCGACGTTAGCGAAGTCGATGTGACGGCGCCCGAGATTGCCACGCCGGACAAAGCGGCGGCCGTGCAAGAGGAAGACATGATGATTCGCAACAAATGCCGCTCACGGCAGACGGTGTGCGAGTCACACGGTGGCGATTGGGAACAAGAAAAACAGCGGATGCTCGCCGAGAAAAAAGACTTGGCAGACCTGTTTGAAGAGCCGGCCAATGAACTGGCGGCGGAAAACCGAAACACCAGCGAGGAATAGCATGGCCCGTTTTGTTGAATTCGAGACCACCATTGCCGAATTTGACGCCGCCGATCCCTACCTGCTGCGCAACGTCCGCGTGCTGGGCGTCGAGTCTCGCAATGGCGGCGGCCGCAAGTATCGGCTCGATGCACTGCGGGCAGCGATCCCGTTGTTTGAATCGGAAGGCGTGTGCTGCAATCACGACTACACCGCGGCTGAGCGTGGCCGGCCTCGTGGATATACGGAACGCGTTGGCGTTCTCCGCAATATGCGTTGCGACGATGTCGGCCTGTTTGGCGACTTGCAGTTGAATCCCAAGATGCCGATGGCCGAAGCGATCAAGTGGGATTACGAACACGGCACAAAAAAAGTCGGCCTGAGTTGGATCGGCGACGGCGACCAAGATCCGCTCACGAAAGACGTGGTCAAGATCAACAAGGTATTTTCCGTCGACGTGGTGAACAAGCCGGCAACCACCACGACGTTTCGCGAGGCCGAAGAGGGCGACGGCGGCCCCAGCTACGGCGACACCGAAGCCACCATGCTCACCGCGCACGAAAAGCGGCTGGGCGAACACGACACGAAACTCGCCGACCACGACGCCAAGCTCGCGGAGAAAGAAACCGAGCGGGCGAAGTCCGAAGCGGAGCTACAGGCAACGGTCAAAAACCTGTTGGCCGAAGTGGAGCAATTGAAGGGCGCCAGCAAGCCCAAGGGCGTGCATAATCACCCGCAACTCACGCCGGCCCAAACCGACCTCAACGCATTCGTGGCGTCAATTCAACGTAAGCGTTAGACCGTCCGCGACCCGAGCCAACTCAAACTTCAAACTTTCAACCGTCACTTTTAAGGACTTGCATTATGCCGATCGCATCCCAAGCGGCCCCCGATCCGAAGCTCGCGAATGAGCAGTCGGCGACGTTGTTTGAAGATTTTTTCAACTACGTCGATGCCGGTTTGTTCACCAAATACTCGGTCGATGGTTCCGGGACCACGGCATGGTCCGGCACCGCGATCGACACCAACAGCGGCGCCAGCGACACCATTCTTTCCACCACGGCCGCGACCGCGTGGGATGGTGAGGGCATCTACCAAACCGACGCCAATCTGCTGCCCATCGCCGCGAACCCTTGCGTCTATGCCGAGTGCTACTGTCACGTTGTCGGCGTCCATGCGTCCGGTTCCGCGATGCAATTTTTCGGACTGGCTTCCGCTCACGCCATTCTCCCGACCAGCAATGTCGATCCGTCCGCCAGCTACAGCGGAGCGATCATCTACAAGCTTTCGGGCGATTCGTACTGGCGCGTGCAAACCAGCAACGGCAATGCCAAGACGACCGTCGTGTCCAACATGCCGGTGGTCGAAGGGGCCAACAAATTTCGCATCGACGTGACGGGATTCGACGGCAACAACTGTCAAGTCACCTTCAAGGTGAACAATCAGTTGCTCAAAGACAGCAACAATTTGGTGATCGCCGCCGTGGTTCCCTACGCTTCGCTCGCGAAGATGGGGCTGCTCTGGCTGGTCGAATCGGACACCAACGCCGCCGCGCAGACCGGACAGCTTGATTACATCGCGAGCGGCCGGTTCCGTTCGCTGCTGAACGCTTAGTAACGACGGGCCCGCGGGTCCGGCTTCCAATTCACCACCATTTCATTCGTGAGAAAAGAAAATGATTTCCACACTTGACGTTGCCAATCGTGTGCGGTGCGAGGGCGCGGCGGCCACCGCGGCGAACCTCAAGCAAGCGATCTCTGAAGGTTTGTTGACCTACCAGGATTTTCCGAGCCTCAAGCTGCTGTTTGAATGCCTGGTTGTGGACAAGGCGGACGGCAAGTCTTCCGCCGGCAGCCGGATTCTTTCCGAACAAATGATGTCGGAAGAAGCGGCCAGCTTCGTCACGGTCGATGCGTTCAACGTCGTGGCTTCGCAATTGTTTTTCAATGCGTTTACCACGAAGTACAACGCGGCCGATTACACCGTGAAGGGCATGTTCAAGAAGATTCCCTCGAACCTCACGCAAGGTGAGACGTTCGGCGGCATTTCTAACGTTGCGAAGGTGTTGAAGCCGGTGGCGATGACGGACGAACTGCCCACCATCACGCCGCAGCAGGACTACACCATCAGCCCGGCCCAAGAGCGCCGCGGCGCGATTATGAACATCGGCATGGACCTCATGCGTGCCGATCAGACGGGCCAGATTATGAACTATTTCGAGACGTTCGGCGAAGCCGTGGGGCTCACGGACGAATTGGAGGCATGCGGTACGCTGGCCGACGTGGACTACAACGCCACGAACGGTGCGAACTATCCGCGGACTCACATCAACTGGAAAAAGACGCCGTACAGCACCTACCTGTCGGGTGCCATTACGCCGTCGAATCCGTGGTCAAACCTCTTGACCGGGGACGTGGCGAATCCATTGGTCGATTGGAATAACATCAACAATGCGTTCGTCGTGATCGGCACCACGCTGGACCCCTACACCGGTTGGCCCATCGCGGTCAGCGGGCGGTACAAACTGATTGTGCCGACGCCGCTGTTGTTCACCGCCGAACGGATCAAGAAATCAGTGCAATTCCGTAGCGGCACGGAATCGAGCAACAATTCGATCCTGATTACCGCCGGCGACGGTTCGGCCAACGTGGTCGAGTTCGACATCGTGGTGTCGAAATACCTTCACCAAATTTTGGTGAACAACGGCTTGCAGACGAACGATCCGACGACGTGCCAATGGTACTTCGGCGTGCCCGAGCAGGCGTTTTCGTGGCAGTCGATGATCGACATTCAGATGGCCCAAGCCATCCCGAATGCCGGCCAGATGTTCACCCGCAGCTTGGCGGCCTCGTACAAGTGCGAGCGGGTCAAGACCAGTTACGTTTTCAACCCCAGATACATGACGAAAAATTTGGTGTCCTAGTCAAGCGGCACGGATGCTGCCTCGGAAAGGATTCCGCGCGGGCCGGCTGGTCTTCTCCTGGGCCGGCCGGTCCGCTTCTTTTGTGGGTGACGGTGAACGATGAGCGCGATGACGGAATGGAAAACTTATGCGGACAGCGTATATGCCCAGCGCAATGCCGCGCTCGCGCAGATGACCACGATCCAGGCCGCCATAACGAACATCGCGAACAACCCGCAGGCCAGCTATTCGATCAACGGCCCGGATGGTTCGCAGAGCGTTGATAAAAACGGGATGCTGGCCCAACTCAACGATTCATTGCGGACGCAACAGGACATTTTCGATCGGTGCCAGGCGCAGATTTTGAAATTTCCGTTCCAACTCGTTTCACGCGGTCGATAGACAGTGGCCAACCCCGAAAAACCAATCCGCCGCAGCCACCGCGTCGTGGTGGACGATTGGGCCGGGCTGCACGCAGGATCGGCTCGCGGGCCGTATGGCTATCCGGGCAAGTACAGCGGATTCATTTCCCAAAAAGAAATCAAGGAAATATCGCAAGCCCTCGGCGGCTTCTTTCGCAAGCTGCCGGGTGGCATGCGGCCGACAACCGCCGATGAAGAGGCGGCCGCGTTACGCGATAAGACTTACGAGCGCGAACTGTCCGCCGATCTTGTCGGTTGGGTCGATGGGCCGCATTCGGTGTCAAGTACGTGGTGCGTGTCGATCGGTTACTTCGTGGCGCGTGGCGAGCGTGGCATTGCGATCAAGTTCAAGTCGGGCGCGATTTGCTTTTATCCAAACACTTCAACGGTTCTGTATCGGTCGTTAGAAGCGGCGGGAAGCAAGGGCAAGTTCGTTCGGCAGTTTTTGGCACACGTCGGGTACATAATCGTAGGTTAGCGGCCATGACGTTGGACGTTTCCGGGGACTACTTGGGATTCGACTTTTTGACGCCGGTGACGTACTACGTCGCGAATCCCGGCGGCTCGTGGGGCGATGCAGACTTTAGCGGCCCATTCAATTTGAACAATTGTTCGTTCTTTGACAGCAGCATCGGCACCACTGGCGGCGGCGACGATCTTCGCTACGCATCAGCGGGTTTGATCGTGCGGTTCGGAGAGTGGTCGAATTACAGCGATATGCCGCGCCGCGGCGACAAATTCACCATCACGATTCCCGGTCCGCTGGGGCCGCGAACGCTGGAATACATGGTCGAGAGTGTTGACGCCGATCCCGTGCGGCGCAAGCAGTGGACGTTGAAGTGTTTCCACATTTAGCAAGTGAGGAATGAAATGATTACCGGACAATTCATCAACGGCGACGGGGGCGTGCATCCCGTAGCCGTCGCCATCGCCAAGAAAATGGCCGTCGATCTACAGGCCAAGAAAAACGTGCTGACGGTGGCCGTGTTCCACGATCTGGCCGCGAGCCAGGCCAAACAGCCGCGGCCGATCGTGAGCCGCAGCTACACGCTCGCCGGCGCCCAGTTCGCAACGGATCCCGCGGCCGTCGACGTGTTCCTGTTGTCACAACCGGCCTACACCGGCTGGACGGACGTTCCCGCCAGCGCAATCCCGCCGGCGACACCCGCAAAGAAATAGTGACCGATGGCCGATCCCTTCGCACCGGCGATTAGCGAAATCCTGACCGCGCAGTCTTTTCAATGTGAAGAGGTATCGCTGGCCAAGTATCGCTTCACCGATCCGAAGCAGCCAACGGTCTACATCGCTCCGGCCGGCAAGCCGGTGATTGGATTCATTGCGTTCCAGACAAAAAGCATTCGGCAAGCCTACGACATTGTGTACGTCTATCCAAACCAGTTGAAAGACTCGCTGGCGGCGAACGATGTGTTCACGTTCAAGGCGAAGGTGATTGAGTATTTCCAAGGGCTCGATGCCACCATGAAAACTGCCGGCGCATGGAACACGACCGTTGCCGACGTGACCGATTATGACAAGCCGCTGTTCACGCGAGGGTACACGTATTCCCACTGTCGCGTGCTGGTTGATTATTTGTCCGACTAAGGCTCGCCATGCCGTCCACCTGCGCACCCGCGAAAGTCACTGTGTCGCCGCTGCCTATTGCCGGCGGCACGATTGCGGCTTGGGCCGGATACGGCATCGGATGAAACGCTGTTCACTGTGGACATTACGTTCGTCGGCAACACTTGCTTGCTCAACGTCGCCGGCGACAGCGTGACCCCGACCGGATTTTACCAGTATGCGTTGAGCTACACCGACGAAACTTACGGCGATGTGATTTTGGGCTCGCCGGGACAGTTCAACATCGGCGACGGCGGACCGACCCCTTAGTAATCAACTTTTTCGAGTGAGGAAACAATGGGACTTTTCACCGGCGATCCGAATCCCGGCTATCTGGCAACCCTCGTCTTCACCCCCGACGATGACGATGCCGTCACGCTGGGCGCGAACATGATCGACGATGACACCGCGATGGCCTGGAACCGTGCCAACATCTTCAACAGCGACGGCAACACGGATCATTCCAAGGGGCCCACCGCTGGGCGTGTCGTCGCCAGCGGCGTGTGGGACACGGGGGCGAGTGCCGCCGCCCAGACGGCGTTGCAGGTGGGAGCGATCGGCACGCTGTCGATCAGCTACAACAGCGACGACACTGGGCAAGCATCGCCCGCGAAGGTTGCACGCTGGCATACGCACGCCGACGCCGCGGGGCAGGTGACATGGGACGTGGAATTCATCAAGGATAACCAGATTCAGAATCAAGACGGCGAAGACGCCAACGATGCCACGATCAGCTAATGACCACCGCATATCCAATCCCGAACTACGAAGGCGAAGTCCAGGTCGCGGCTCCCGGTGCCACGATCGGCGATGGGATTATCATCCCCTGCGCTCGCATTTTGTTTCGTGATGACCTGTCGGTTGACAGCTTGTATTCGGCCGCGAGCTCACCGCGACCGGACACGTTCCCCGGATTCAGCGAACCGGGCATGCTGGAATTCTGGTGTCCTTCCGGCAAGCGTGAAAAAACGGGTGCCCCTGCGGCCGACAAGGGTGCGGCGGGGAATGCTGGCGAGGGGTCGCGGCAGTTGGAGACGCCGGCGAGTTGCGGTCGGCCCGCAGATGGCGTGAGACTTCCGGTCCG
>DATAWG010000107.1 GCA_036267355.1 Pirellulales bacterium
GGAGTCTGGACGCTCCGGTCCGCCGCGGCTCCTTACCCAAGAAAGCAAACCAACTTCATTGCAACAGCCAACCCGAAATCGCCACCGCGACGCCATCGAGCGCTTGCCTGGTGGTGCTGCGCCGCTATCCCCGTCGGACACCAGCCCACAAAACCTCGGAAAACTCGCTTGATTCAGGTTTAGTGCAGCGAGTCGCCGATTCCCCTCCACCACGATTTTGTTGCCATTTTCCTCAATTGCGATCAGCGACTCGTTCGGGTAGAGGCCACCAAAATCCACGACGGATTTAGCCAGTTCGTACACGTCTTCGTGCGCGACCAGATTGGCCACGATGTCCCTCTGCGAAGGAGATTCGACTAGCGCGGGGATTCGAGGGTTCAACGGGTCCAGCTCAAGCGTGGTGATTTTGATCTGGAGTTTTTTCCAACGGCTCAAGTCCATGACATCCTCGCTGGCCGCCTCGCCGGCGAAGGCAAGTTGGCGAAAATCTTACTCCGACTGGCCGACAACAACCCGACCAGTACCCTCAAGATATTGATGAGCGCAGGATGACGAAGGTTCACCGGCCGATGTAGATTGAGGCCTTATTTCCAGATTGGGTGGATTATCGGCACAAATCGCCGTCGGAACAAGATATTATCCAGCCAAGCATGTATTTTCCGTCCCAACTGGCTCCTAACAACCGGACATTGGTCGCCTTGAACGCATCCGACGAAGCGGAAGAGCAGCTATCCCGCGACGAAACCAAGGCGACTATCGCCTTGGAGATTGCCGCCGGCAGGCCGTTCCGGGTATGAATCACCCTTTGCAAATCAGCGTCGAGCAACTCCAAGTCGAGAGATCCAGAGCCATCCGCGTGCAGCGCCCGTGCAGCGCGGAAACCTTGGCAAAAGTCGCAAGGGCAATCGTAATTACCGGTTGCGTCGAATTCGGCGGAAGGTTTAAATCCCGTCGCCACTGCTCGACTTCGGCAGAAAACTTCAGACGCCGTCTGAAGAATCGCGGCTAACGTCACTGAAGCCAACCTGCCTGCGGATCAACCACTGTGTTGAAATCAAGGACAGACGGTTTCCGTCGGCGCGCCGTGTGCCTGTCCGGGAATTCACCGTCGTCCAACACTATCGCGACGGCTCATTTTTGTGCCTTTACAAGCGCGGTCCAGCCGGGGGCAACGGAATTCCGCCAGACCTACTCCCCAACTGATCCGAGATGTAGACTAATTTGCGGGGAGCGTTCGCAACAACGATCAATGGAGGGATCATGCCCGGCAGAATCAATTGGACCGCCATTGGCGCGGTCGGCGGCTTCGTGGTGGCCGTCATCATGTTTAGCCAATGGATCGAAAGCGAAAACAAGGCATCGCCCCAAATCAAATACGTGGGCGAATATTTCAAAGGGATCGACCACTACTTGACGTTTCAAAATCTATCCACGTCCAATGTGGCGATTACCCGCTTTGATTTTCGCATTGACGATGCCCAACAACTCGCGTCGATTGATCGGCGACAACAGGGAATGGAGCACGGCCCGGTCGTTGGGAGTGCCAACCCATGCGATCCCGTGGTATTTGACTATGGGGATTGGACGGCGGACGGTTCGGCTTACGTGTTCACCATCCATCGTGGTTGTAATATCGAGCCAAACCACACCAACGATTTTGCCTTGTCAATTTCGAATCCGACGTTGGCGGGCCGCCACTTCATCGGACGGGTGACGGTGCATTTCGCTGGCAATGGCGAAGAAGGCACCGCCGGCCTAAAGGATGTTCTCGTCAATGTGCGGCGATAGCCCCTCGTCGCTAAATGGGGCTTTGACAGATTGCCGGCTTATCAAGAGGCGCGATCCCGTCACACCGATTGCATTTCAGCGAGCGACAAAATCGCCTTGCGAATCGCCCCCGGCAAGCTGCCCCAAGCAACCATGACCCGTTGCAAATCGGCGTCCCGAGCGATAAATTGGCAGCGTGCGCCGGATTTTGCACCACTGTTTTGCGAAAACGGCGTTTTCCCCGAGGAATTCGACGATTGTTCGACTCCCCGTGGTATCTTAGCGATAAAGTTTCTCGGTCTGAGTGCCGGCCTTCCATCGCACGACCGCTTCAATGCCATCCTTCCGGCCATCAAGCCAGTTTGCGCCGTGCCCAGTGATTTGCCCGACCGCGGCCGCTGGACCAAGTTGACGGCAATCGGCATGGTCATCCGCGATACGCTTCGCGGCGGCAAGGAGGCGCCGGAAATTCGGTACTCCATTTTGAGCAAGATGATGTCGGCGCTTCGCTTCGCCGTAGCGGTGCGTGGACATTGGGGAATCGAAAACCGTTTGCATTGGCAACTCGATGTCACCTTCGGCGAAGACCAGTCGCGTATCCGCCGCGGCCACGCTGACGCGAACTTCAGCATTCTGCGGCGCACGGCATTGGGCCTGGTCAAAAACAACATCCAAAAAGCTCGCCGTGAAGAACAAACGCCTCACCGCCGCGTGGAACGAAGATTACCTGCTGGAAGTCCTGGCCGGCCCGCGCTGTCGTCAGCCGGAAATCGCTGAATTTCTTTCGCCTGACCCAAAGAATTCTCCGCGAACGGTGGAAATCCTGCAGCGGCATTCGGCAATCAGTCAAACCCGCTTCGGCAGGGCCGGCGCTGCCGACTGCGCTGGCCAGTGGCACACGGGTGAACCGGGGCGACCAAAGGCATGGCCCGAAGTTACGAAAACCAAACGCGAAGAAACTCGATCGCCGCCGATCAATCCGATTTTGTGAACGTTTTGTGAGCGGAAAACCATCATGCCGGCCCGCACGCATTTACCGTCGCGCATTGGTTTCACGTTGGTCGAATTGCTGGTCGTGATTTCGATTATCGGGGTGTTGATTGGCCTGTTGCTGCCGGCGGTGCAGCAATCACGCGAGGCGGGGCTGACGCAGTGCGCCAACAATGAAAAGCAACTCATGTTGGCCGTACAGATTTGCGCCGACGGCGCGAGCGGGCGGCTGCCGCCGTCGAATTTCTTCAAGGTCGTCAATCTGGCGAGCGGCAACCTGGCCGAGGGAAGCGCATTCTTTGCCCTCTTGCCGTTTTACGATGAAGTGAATCTATATAAGGCGCTAATCGTCGATATTCCTCAGCCCGGCTATTTGGGCGCCGAATTCACACCGCTGTCGATGCACATTTGCCCCTCCGATCCGACGATCAACGGCGGCATTGGGAGCGTCGCGCCGAACCCGCTCAGGACACGTGGGAACCCCTCAATTTTGCGTGAACCGGCGATTAGCTCGTCGGCTCCGGTTCGCAACGTGGAGCGATTGCTTTCGCGGCCACGCCGACACTGATCACTGTGTCGCCGGGCTGCGGTTTCGGCGGATCGACGATCGTCAGTGGAATCACTTCCCCGGCCTGATTCACGACCAGCATTGGCACCAGTTCATCGCCGTGGAGCTTGGTGAATTCGTCGAAGTCGAATTCCTTGGTCAGATGTGTCGCCCGGCCAATGGGATCGTCTCCGAATCGCTCCGCCAAGTGCAAATAGGTCAGTCCGTCGCCGAACAGAAGCCGGCCGCGCTGATCGAGCGACACTGCCTCACGACGGCCTTGCACCGATTGCGCGAACGGTAATTGAAACACGCCGCGGCGGCCAAATATCTCGATGAAACGCAGGCAAGCGAGCGAATTGACCTCGTCGTTTTCGGTGAGCGCAAGCAAATGGCCGAGATTGCCGAAATCGATCTGGTTGATCGTGTGCTCGGCCAGAATACTTCCAAAAAAGGTTTGCAGGCCGGCCTGCCGGGCGGCGGAAATATTGGCCCAATCGGAATCGACCAATAAGGCCGGGATTCCGTCGCTTTGCAGCGTTTGAGCCATCGCCCGCGCGAGCGGATTGGCGCCGACCAGAAGCACGCCCTGCGGATTCGGTTCGGCAAGTTTGAGCAGCTTTGCCAGCGGCGCCGCGCTCAAGCCGTATAGCAGCACTGTGCCAATGATTACAAAAAACGTGATGGGAACCATGCGGTCGGCCTGCGGAAAACCGGCTGCGTTCAATTCGAGCGCAAACACCGACACCACCGATGCTGCGACAATCCCCCGCGGCGCCATGGCCGAAAGAAACAGCCGCTCGCGCCAGCTGAGCCCCGATCGGACCGTCGACACGAACACGGCCGCGGGCCGCGCGACGAGAATCAGCACGGCCAGAAAAGCAACACTGCGAAGACCGACACCGCGCAAATCGGCGATGCGCAATCGGGCAGCGAGAATCAAAAACAAGCACGACACGAGCAACAAGCTCAAATTCTCTTTGAATTCGACGAGATGTTTGATCGTCACGTGCTTCTGATTGGCCAACCCAATGCCCATCACCGTGACGGCCAGCAATCCGGCTTCCGGCTGCAAAAGGTTCGCGAGCGTGAAGACTGCAAAAAGCGCGGCGAGCGCCACGGGATTTTGCAACGAGTCAGGCACCCAGTAACGCCTGAGCGGAATCAGAAATGCCAGCGTTGCTCCGGCGCCGAGCCCGCCGCCAATCAATGCCGTAAGCAAGAATCCCTTCAGTAGAGCACCGGCGGCCTCGCTAACACCCCCGGCCCGCACCGCGGCAAAGATCAACACGGCGAGCATTGCCCCGATCGGGTCGATCGCGATCCCTTCCCATTTGAGAATCGAACCCGCTTGGCCCCCCAATCGCAAATGGCGCAACAGCGGGCCAATGACTGTCGGGCCGGTGACGACGAGAATCGCGCCCAAAACGGCGGCCAACGGCCACGGCAATGCAAGCAGGTAATGGGCGCTGAGGATCGTGATCGTCCCTGTAGCCAACACGCCAACGGTCATCAGCCGCAACACCACGCCGCCGACCGTCCGCAGTTCGCGGAGCTTCAGCGACAGGCCCCCCTCGAACAATATCACCGCCACGGAGAGCGATACGACTGGCAACAACAGTTGGCCCAACAATCGGTCCGGCTGCAAAAAGCCAGTCAATGGGCCCGCAATTATTCCCAAGCCCAGCAAGAGCAGAATTGACGGTACGCGCAACCGCCATGCCGACCATTGGGCAACCACCCCAAGAACGATAATGCAGGCAAGTTGAAGTAGCGAATTATGCATGCGGCGATGTTTCCTGGCGAAAATTTCGCGGCCTTCGCAATGCATTGCTAGTGCCGTGGGCCGCAAAAAAGGGCAGTTCAACTCATTGGCACTCAAAATGCTGTATAACTCGTCGGACTTCTTTCAACGGAGGAAACAGACCATGCAACGCAATACGTCCGATCATCTGCCAACAGAACGCCACGATATCCGTAGCGAATGCCAACGCATCCGAGCCCACTGGACGCAATCGGAACGAGAGCGCAGAGCCGGTTTGGCGGCAATTCGACAGTTCGCACTCTGGGAAAGCATTTCCCAGGGGCCACGGATCGTCACGACCGACCGACGGCCCCAGGCGGCTTTTCACTAGGGGACAAGTTAGCCCCGACTGCACTTTTTCGCCCGACACCGCGAGCCCCTCGCCACACCGCTTAACAGCGGGGCTCGCTTGCGGTTTCGGGCGTTTTTTCTTTCTCGCTCCGCTGCCCCGTCGCACGCTGTTTGCTGATTTTGCGACCTACACTTGAGGTGATGTCGCACTCGCTGCTGAACCACGCGATTGAATCCTATTCGAGCGCCCAGCCGTGGGCCGACGCTTTCGCTCCGCGCGCTCCCGTTGCGCGGGTTCGGGTGCTGCATCTGATCAACGGCGAGCATTATGCCGGCGCAGAGCGCGTTCAAGATCTGCTCGCGCTGCGGCTGCCGGAGTTTGGAGTCGATCCGGAATTGGCTTGCCTGAAGCCGGGCCGGTTTCCAATCTTGCGGCGATCGCAATTCACGCCGCTGCATGAAATGCCGATGCGCGGACGGTTCGATCTTCGCCCGGCCAGACGCTTGGCCCAGCTTTTGCGCGACGAAGGGTTCGATCTGCTGCACACGCACACTCCACGTGCGGCGCTGGTGGGCCATTTGGCCGCCCGGCTTTCCGGAGTGCCCATGGTGCATCATGTTCACGGCCAAACGGCGACGGAAGTCCGCCGCCGCTGGTGGACCGGGCTGATGGCTCGGGTCGAGCGCATGTGCGTGGCGCGGGCGGCGGCCGTGATTGCCGTGTCGCCAAGCGCCGCCCGATACATCGCTTCCCACGGCGTCGCCGAATCGCGGTTGCACGTGGTGCCGAACGGTGTGCCGTCGCACGACACGCTGTCGGACCGGCCGTTGCCCAGTGGAGAATGGACCCTCGGCACGATCGCGCTGTTTCGGCCGCGAAAGGGATTGGAAACGGTGCTACATGCGATCGGCTTGCTGCGCCGCCGGGGCTTTGCAGTGCGGCTGCGAGCCGTGGGGTCGTTCGAAACGCTCGAATACCGAGATGAAGTGCTGCGCTACGCGACCGAGTTGGACGTCGCAGCTGATGTCGATTGGCTCGGCTTCCAATCGGATATCGATCGGCAATTGGCGAAGATGGATCTGCTGGTATTTCCGAGCGTGTTGGCCGAGGGGCTGCCGATGGTGCCGCTCGAGGCGATGGCGGCGGGAGTGCCGATCGTTGCCAGCCGCGTCGACGGCGTGACAGATTTAGTGCGCGATGGGATCGAAGGTTTGTTGTGTCGCCCCGGCGATGCCGAGGATCTGGCCGATGCCGTGGCCCGGTTCGTCCGCGGCGAATCCGATTGGCATGTGATGCGGCAGCGGGCCTATCGCCGACAGAAAGATGATTTTTCCGACCGCGCGATGGCCGCGACGATCGCCCAGCTTTATCACGACGTGATCCGAGCATGAACGATTGCCTTGCCAGCGCGAGCGAGCATTCCCACGGCGCGGTCGCGGAAGCCGACGCGCCGCCGCGGCGCGTGCGGCTGTTTGGGGTGAAAATCGATCCGCTCTACATGACCGACGCGATCGATCGGCTTTTGATGTGGGCCCGCGACTGCGATCGCCGCTGCCGCTACGTTGTGACGCCGAATGCCGATCACGTCGTGCTGGTGCAGGAGCACGAAGGACTGCAACAGGCGTACGCGGATGCCGATCTCGTGCTGGTCGATGGCATGCCGGTGCTGCTGGCGGCGAAGCTCTTGCGGCGGGGCATCCCGGAACGGGTGGCCGGCAGCGATTTGGTGCCGGCGTTGTTTAGCGCCGCTTCGCTCCGATTCTCGGCTAAGAGCGAAACGGTCTCCACGGAAGCGTTGCGGATATATTTGCTCGGAGCGGCGCCGGGAGTGGCGGAGCGCGCGGCGGCCAATATCGAACGACGGTGGTCAGGAGTTCACGTCGTCGGCTGTCATAGCCCCGGCATTGGATTCGAAAAGCGGCCTGAAGAAAATGCCGCTATTCTTAGCCGTGTTGCGGCTGCGGAGCCCGACGTGTTGATCGTCGGGCTGGGGGCGCCCAAGCAGGAACTATGGGTGCACGCCCATCGTGATCGGATCGCCGCGCCGGTGGCCCTCTGCGTCGGCGCGACGATCGACTTTCTGGCGGGAGAACGGAAGCGGGCTCCGCGCTGGATGCGGCGAATCGGCCTCGAATGGCTGCACCGCATGGCCAGCGAACCGCGCCGTCTGGCAACGCGCTATTGCCGCGACGCCGTGCGCTTGCCTGGCCTCGTGCTGCGCGAATGGGCGGCTGGGCGCGAGTGAGGTAGCGCGACCTGTCTAACCTGTCGGCGGCGGGTCGATCGTGGGGCGCACCGCGGCGGGGGGCGGTTCGGCGTGAAAGCTGAGAATCTTGCCCCACGCTTCCTCCGGCGTGTCCGCATATGAAAAAAGTTGCAAATCGGCGTCGGAGATCGTTCCTTCGTCGGCTAGAAAATTGAAATCGATCACGCGCTCCCAATAAGCCCGCCCGAACAGGATGATCGGAATGGCTTGCATGCGGCGGGTCTGGCGGAGCGTCAGAGCGTCGAACATCTCGTCGAGTGTGCCGAATCCGCCCGGAAATGCCACCAGCGCTTTCGCCCGCAACAGGAAGTGCATCTTCCGCAGGGCGAAATAGTGGAACTGGAAGCACAAGTTGGGCGTGACATACGGGTTCGGCGCCTGCTCGTGCGGCAAACTGATATTGAGTCCGATCGATCTCGCATCGACATCGAAAGCGCCGCGGTTGGCCGCTTCCATGATTCCCGGTCCGCCGCCGGTGACGATGACGTAGTCGCAAAGGCCGTCGATCTGGCAACTGGTCGAGACGATTCGAGCAAACTCGCGAGCGGCATCGTAGTAGTTCGACTTGGCCAAGAGCCGTTCGCTGCGCACGATTTCTCGCTCCAACTCCGCATCGCCGGAGCTGGCCGCGGCCGCGGCCCGAGCGCGAGCAGCGCGTTCTTCGGCCCGCTCGCGCTCGACGACTTGAGTGCTGCCGTAAACGACGATCGTCGATCGCACCTGCTCCGATTCCAGCAGCAATTCCGGCTTGAGCAATTCCAACTGCATCCGCACCGGCCGCAGCTCCGGCCGGGCCAAGAGTTCGATGTCGTCTTGTGCCAGTCGATAGCTCGACGAGCGAAGAATCGCCGCCTGATTTTCCGCAGGATCGATCGTCATTGAAAACGAACACCAAGGTGCTTCCGGTGGATGACGTGGGGTTGCGATTTCTAGGGCAGTGTGCTCTCTCCGGCGCCGCACTGCCAGACGCGCCAGCAGCGGTACCCAAAGGGCCGCCTCTTCCTCAACTGCCGCTGATTCCGACGGCTTGCAAAACGCGGACGGCAGCCGGCGACTGGTTCAGGACGTAGAAATGCAAACCAGGCACGTCGGCGTCGAGCAATTCTCGCACTTGCCGGGTCGCGAACTCGACGCCCACTTCGAACTGTTCGTCATCGCTTGTGGCCGCTTCCAGCGCCGCCAAGAATTTCTTGGGAAGCTGGGCTCCGCAAAGCGAAGCGATACGGCGGATTTGCGCGAAATTCGTCACCGGCAAGATACCCGGCACAATCGGCGCCACGATCCCAAGCCGCCGGCAGCGATCGCGAAACCGAAGCAGGTCGGCATTGTCGTAAAACAATTGCGTGATCACCACCGAGGCGCCGGCATCGACTTTTCGCTTGAGATTTTCGAGATCGGCTTCGGAACTCGCGGCTTCCTGATGCGTTTCCGGATAGCCGGCCACGGCAATTCCAAATTCTGGAAACTCGCGGCGAATCATGGCGACCAGCTCGCTGGCATAGCAAAATCCGCCGGCAACAGCGCAAAACGCCGCGTCGCCCTTTGGCGGATCGCCGCGCAAGGCAACGATGTTTTCAACCCTCTTTCCATGGGCCTCGCTCAGATACGATCGCAACTGCTCGACCGTCGAGCCAACGCACGTCAGATGCGAGGCGACGGTGCAACCGTAGCGGCGGCGCACTTCGGCGACGATTTCGAGCGTTTTGTGCCGTGTCGAGCCGCCGGCACCGTAGGTGCAGGTGACAAAGCTTGGAGCGAACGCCATCAACTCGTCGAGATGGCGAAACAAGGTCGCGTCGCCGGCCGGCGTCTTGGGCGGATACAACTCGAACGACAGCCCGAATCGGCCATCGCCATACGCCTCATGAACTTGCATATCCGCCTCGTTCTCGCCGCTGGTGTGAATTCGGATGTTGTAGCACGAACGGCCGCTCGCATGCCACTGGCGCCCCTCGTCATCGTCTCCGGCGGGTCTGCCACTGGCAAGCGAAGTCTGCCAGTGCGGCCCGGCGAGTTGACGTGACTGTTCGGCGCGGGGAGCAGCCAAAACGATTGGCTCACCGCGGAACCAAGGGAGGATCGCCGCGTCTTGTGCGCAGCCACTGGCCGACTGTGCTGGCCAGTGGCATACGGCACCCCCTCCGCCGCGGAGCGGCGGTCGAGTGGCCCGCGACTCCGTCGCGGATGCGGCTAAACGACGCTCGCACGAGAAAAAATCGCTCCACCAAAAAGATAGCCCCTGGCTTCGGCGTCGGGCTCGCTTCCCGGCCCGTCGGCCGGAGAAACAAGGGCTCGCGCGTCCACCAGGGGCGGCGGGGGCAACCTGCTATTTCCATCCGCTGAGGTTCACGGCCCCATCTCGGCCAACTCCTGGGCCAGCCGCTTCCGAGCCACGTGCAGCCGGCGCTTGATCGTTCCCACCGGGGAGGCGAAATCGTCGCTCATCTGCACTAGTGACCGGCCGTTCATGTAGAACGCCACCAGCGTCTGCCGATCGAGCGCACCTAGGCGATCCAGCCCGGCCCGCACCTGCGACTCAGCTTCCGAAGCCAGCACGTTGCCCAGCGGCGTGCGGTGCTCGACGCACGAAGCTTCGAGCGATTCCGGCTCGGCCGACAATCGCGGACCGCGGCGAATGGCCCGGTTGATCGCCATGCGGTTGGCGATCGACCGCAACCAGCCGCCGAACGCCGCCGGCTCGCGCAATTGCGCGAGCTTCTCGAGCGCCTGCACGAACACCTCCTGGCAAAGTTCTTGCGCCTCGGCGTGGTTATTCAACCGGCGCAGCGCGATCGCGTAGACGGCCCGCTCGTAGCGTTCCATCAATTCGCCGAGTGCCTCGCGGTCGCCCGCTTGGGCCCGGCGCACGGTCGCCACGAGCGGCGTTTCCTCGGCCGACGACTCGAGCGGCAGAACGTCGGCCTGTAGCCCGCCGGTCGAATCTGCTTCGAGCAAAGCGGTAGCGCACGAGCCGCACTCGCCGGCGTATCCCAAAGGCTCTTCGATTTCTTCCAAGACGTTCATGATTCTCTCCAAGTTCGTCAGGCTCGAAAGCCGGACCTACAAGACATGCCGGGGCGAACTGAGGGGCACGCGTGATGGGCGAGGCGGCTTAGCTTCGGCTCATGCCAAACGCCAGATCGCCGTCAAAGGCGAACGGGTCGGCAAGGCGTCGGCCGGGCCGGCGTCGCGTCGGATCGCTTATCGAGTTTCCGCTTTCTGAAGCGGCTTACCCGAGGCTTACCGGCGCTAGGCCGCGTACGACCTGCGCGGGCCGTACGAGCCACGCCTGCGTATTCGCCGGCCGACATGTGGTCGCCGGTTGATACGCATAAGTGGCCGGCTGCACGCGTTCGGCTTTCGCCAGAAACGCTGAGCCGAGCAGCGCCAGTCGCTTTATCGAACCAATGTTCGAGCGACTCGCCGGCGATGCGGAGCCATGCCGCGCATGAAATAGATGGCAGAACATCCGCATCGCGCAACGGTCAGCAGCCAACACGACATCGGCGGCGGCTTTGCTAATCGCAAAGGCACAACGGCGAATCGCGGCGGTGATGATACGTTGACGCATGGCAGACTCCTGCGCGCAAGCGCGGTTGGAGAGAACAAAAACCCCAGACAATCATAGTTGCCGCAAGGAGACCATTCCTTCGCGGCCGGGAAAAAATCCCGCGAGCCATTTCAAAGCTCGCACGCCGACTGCCCCCTGTCAAGGCAAGACAGACCGACAAAACTAAGAGAATTGATCGGCCGAAAGGTTCGCGCGCGGCCGGGAAATTTTTTGGATTGCACTGCGAAACGCGCGAAACCGCAAGCGAGCTACAGTCCGTAACACGATTTCACACAAGCAGTTAGGCGGAAGCACGCTTGTGGTTTCGCGCGTCTGCCTGACTGCTCACCCCGCCTCCCCCGCCCCATAAAACACCCGTTCCACATTCCCCCGCAACACCTGCCGCCCTAAATCGACTGCCCGTTCTTCGCTCCAACCGCGATCGACGACAAACCGTTCCGCTAGCACTTTCGCCAGCAGCCGCTTGTACATCGCGAATTTCGGGAGCGCGAATTCCAGCTTGTACATATCGCTATAGTAGCCGACTTGCTTCGTCGCGGGCACGGCTTCGAGCCGGGCCGAAAGATCATGCTCGACAAACGTCGGCGTGTTGGAATACCACCAATGCCCGTTGGTGACGACATTGGGAAAGATCCAAGCGTAGCTGGTGAGCTCCTGATTGGTGACGCTCGCCAGAACCGAGATGGGAAACGTGACTCGCGGAAATGCGTTGAATAGCTGCTTGTATTGGATCAGCGACACGCGGCTGTCGTAAAGATCGCGGCCTTGATGCACGCCCCCTTCATAAACGCCGCGATTCACTCCGATCATCAAATCGAAGGGCAGGTGGAATTCCTGGCAATACTCGGCCAGTGTCCAGAAAACGAAATAGGTCACGACGGTGGTCGCATACCCAGGAATGAACGGCACGCGCCGCTCGCCGGTCGAATGCCACACGGCTTGCACGGCCTTCGGCAACGGCGGGATCGTCGCATTTTTTTCGCCGAAGGGGTTGAGCGCGATGAAGTCCGGCGGCAAGGAGATCGCGCACGCTCGCGCGCCGTTTTTGACAAAATGCTCGAACAGCCGCCCGATTGCGTCGCGGAGGGATTTCTCGTCGGTGACCGCAACTCCGCTCGCCCGCTCCAATCGCTCGCGCACCGCCGGTTTGTCGAGGTGAAACACCAGATCGTCGGTCCGCAGACAGGGGACGTACGTTTTCGTGTCGAAACCGGTCAACGGATCGTCGAAATCGTTCGTCAGAAACACGGCTTCGATTTTGCTTTTTTGCAAAACCTCTTGCGGCCAGTTGGGCGCATCCATCCGCCGCGCGGCTTCGTCGTACAGCGGTTCCCAGTTGGCCGGCGTGAGCCGATCCCCCTGGAAGCCGAAAAGCGATTGGGCCAACTCGATGAGCCAACTGTATTGGATCGTGTTTTCCAGCGGCGCAAGCCCTTCGACCAACCGGCCGAACCGCTCCTTGGGATCCGAGCCCGGCCGTTCGACTTCACTCCGCGACACGCCGGCGGAATGGATCAACTCGGTGTAGTAGTGATAGCCGAGGATATCGGTCAAGGTTCGCCCGGCCGGCTGATGCGGATCGATATGCGTATGCGGATCGATGAGCACGATCGCATCGAGGGCGTCGAAAAGTCGTTGGCGAAGCTGGAAAGACATGAATGGCGGCTCTCAGATGCCCAGGGAACGCGTCAGCATCTTTTCCCTAGCCCACGCCTTTCAGGCGTGGGTTCGCGAGACAAAAACAAAACCATTTAGCCCGCTTCAGCGGGCCTTACCGTCGGCTTTAGCCAAATCAAATCGCGGTTACCAAGAACCCACGATTGTAACTGCGCACACGGCCAAAGCCATCGATCGACAAAAGCCCCTGAAGGGGCCTGACGATATTTTTGGCTGGGGTCGCGAACCCGCGCCTGAAGGCGTGCGCTACGCAAACGACGATCGCACGCGGGAAGGCGTGGCCACGCAGAAGTTAAGCAGCCCACAAAAAACCGATCCGCGTCGCGAGGTCCAATACGTCGAACTGAAAGCCCGCCCTTTCGCCACGTTCAATCTGGGCCTTCGCCGAAGTAGTATTTGCGGGCGTCAGGATTGTTAAGCACCTCTTCGGCCGAGCCGTGGCAGAGCACTTTGCCCGCGAGGATTACGTAGCTGCGATCGGTGATCGCCAGCGTTTCGCGCTCGCGGTGGTCGGTGATCAAAATGGCGATGCCGTTTTCGCGCAGGCCGCGAATGATTTTTTGAATCTCGTTGATCGTCACCGGGTCGATGCCGGTAAAGGGTTCGTCGAGCAAAATGATTTTGGGGTTCGACACCAGCGAACGGGCCAATTCGAGCCGCCGCTTCTCGCCGCCGGAGATGAGCATCGCCGTCGATTTGCGAATGTGCGTGATGCCGAAACGGACCATCAGCTCTTCGCACCTTTGCCGCCGCTCGGCGGCACCCATGCCGAGCATTTCCATCACGGCCAGCAGATTATGCTCGACCGAAAGCTTGCGAAACACGCTTACGTCTTGCGGGAGATATCCCATTCCGCCGTCGCGGGCGCGGCGGTACATGGGCCAATTGGTCACGTCGATGCCGTTCAGCGTGACCTTGCCGGCATTGGGCTCGATCATGCCGCAGGCCATGCGGAAGCTGGTGGTCTTGCCCGCCCCGTTCGGACCAAGAAGGCCGACGACTTCTCCGGGCTCGACATTGAAATTGACGCCATCGACGACCCGCCGCCGCCCGTAGATCTTCACCAATCCTTCGACTTGCAAAATCGGCATCGCCCATCCTCCGTGACGACCATCGAATCAAGCGGCGACACCAGGCGTCGCCCGACGCGCGAAACCGCAAGCGAGCCACAAACCGAAATGACGTTGAAGCTCGCTTGCAGTTTCGCGCGTCCGTCCTGTGGCCTCAAGCCTTCAGCCTGTCGCCTACCGCACAAACCCCATTCGGCTGAAATTGGGCCAGTAGGGAAATGGAACTTCATGGCCGAATATCGACACGCGGTCGAAGGAATGCGGCCAATAAATCACCAGCGCCTTGCCGATCAACAGCCGCCGATCGACGAAATGCAGCGGCGACCAAAACCGGCCGTCCTGGCTAAGCCGGGTGTTGTCGCCGAGCGTGAAAAACTGGTTGTCGCCGAGAAAGAAATACTGATCGTATTCGCGAACGTCGGCCCCGGCCTGCCGCAGCTTGTCGATGCCCTCGGGCGGAAAGCAACTCCAGGGATGAACATCGGTCGGCCATCCCTGGGGCGCCTGATCATCGCGAAATCGACCTGTGTCGTAGGTGTAAAAAATGTCGCGCAGGATGCGGAAGTGATTGATTTGCAGCGGCGCGCCCATCGAGCCAATGGCCGCCGGCGAGCCGACCGATGCATTGCCCGGCGCCACGTCGCTCCAAACGGCCGGCGGATCGAATTCGACCTTTTTGTCGTCGACCAGAAGCGTAATCTGATGGTCGACATTCGCAAACAGAATTTGGTGGCTGCCGGTGCGCGAAATGCCGCCGGTTGCCGCTCGCGGCGGCGTCTTTTGATTCCAGCCGGGAATTTCCATCTCCGCGCTGCCTGCCGCCAGGTCGAGCAGGCAACGGAACGGCTGGCCTTGCTTGATCAACTCCAATGCCAGCTTGCCCTGAGTCTGCTGCACGTCGACTTGAAACTCGATCGCCAAATCGTCGACCGGGCTTGGATTGCCGAGTTGATCGCGAAACGGCGTATCGTAGGGATTGCTGTCGGTGATCGGTTGCGGCTGCGGATACTGCTCGCCCGACGGGGCTATAAACGACAGCTTCTGGCCGTGTTGAAAACGGCTCCAATCCTGCTCGTTGGGAACATAGTGGTAATAACGCAGCCATGCCTCGGCGGGCGCGCCGCTCGGCAGTTTGCCGGCCGTGATGAATGCCGTGGGGCCATACCGTTCCTTGGAGTTGCTCGCCACGGCGGTCCATGCTGCCGCGTCGCGCCCTTCGCCTTGCAGCGCCGCAGGCCAACCTTTTTCAACGAACGGCCGAAACGCATGGTCGTCGTCGAACACCATTTGCAACATCGATCGCAATTTGCCCGGGCTGCGCGGCTGATAGACAAACGTTTTGCCGTTGTCGTGGCTGACGGCGATATCCCCGTCGCGGATCCGCACCAAGTCGTTTGGCAAGCCGACGAGTCGCTTGATGTAATTTGTCTTGGCGTCTTCCGGATATTTGAACACGATCACATCCCATCGCGCCGGCGGGCTGAAATCGTAGACAAATTTGCTGACCAAGATGCGATCGCCGTTGTAGTAGACGTAGCTCGCCCGCTCCGACGGGTTCATATGTGCGAAATCGAGCGTGTATCCGCAATTCGGGCAAACGCATGTGTTGGCCAGATCGGCGTCGCGAGCAGCAGGCACGGCCCGGCTCGGGTCTTCTTCATCGTCGTGCGGAGCGCCGACGCGGTATTCGAATCCGCATTTCGGACAGGCGATGTCCAAATGCTTGCCCATCAGCGTCGGGGCCATCGAGCCGGTGGGAATGACAAATGCCTCGGCTTCGAACGTGCGGAACAAGAACGCCAGCATGAACGCGATGGCGATCGATTCGATCGTTTCCCGCAACGTGCGCGACCAGCCCGGCGTTTGCGGTATGCCGCTGACCTCGGCCCGACCTGCCACAGGGCGGCCGGCGGAACCGGTTTTATGTTTTGGCGGATTCATCCGATATTTTCCTGATTCCTCTCGCGGCATCGCAACATCTTGACCTCATAGCGGGCGGCGGGCCTGCTTCGATTAATCATAACCTATCCAATAAACTGCCGGAACTTGAAAACGGGGGTCCGGCAGTTCGGCAGTTCGGCCTTGCTGGGGCGTCGGGCTCCCTCGGAACGCGGCATTGCCGCATTGCCTCTTGCGGCAGATGGCGGTTGATCGATAGTGCCCGCGGGCCGTACAATCAGGAATCGGCCCATTCGGCCACTCTGCGGCGGATGCTCCACGACACTCTTTTCAAGCGGCGGATAAGTGGCGTATGTCGAACGGCTTTGACGCCTATCACAAGTGGCTCTCGATTCCACCGCACGATCAGCCGCCCAACCATTATCGGTTGCTGGGGCTGGGAATGTTCGAGAGCGATCCGGATGTGATCGCCGCCGCCGCCGACCGGCAGATGGCCCATGTGCAAACGTATAAGACTGGGCCGCATTCCCAACTGTCGCAAAAGCTGCTGAACGAGATTTCTGCGGCCAAGCTCTGTCTGCTTCGATCGCCGAAGAAAACCGCTTACGACGAACAGCTTCGCGCGCAACTGCGCATGCAACCGAGTGCGGACGTTCCGGGCTTCGCAGCAATGGGCGGCATGCATGCGCCCTCGCTATCGAATTCGCCGCCGTCGCTCACGCCGCCGGCGGGAATGCCTTCGGTCGCGGCCTCGGCGATGGCGGGTGCTCGCGGCGGCGCACGGCACGCGACGCCGTTTCCGGGATATTCGGCTGGACAGATTGGGCCACCGCCTCCGGCCCTGCCGCCGCCGGTGGCCGAAGCACCGCGGCAATTGTTGGGCACGACGACCATTCTCATTGCCGCCGGCGCGATTGCGGTTCTATTGCTGATTGGAATTGTGGTCGTTCTTAGCAATCGCGACGCTCACGGCCCCACAATCGATAAGACGACGGCCGAAAAAACCACTTCTGGATCCGACTCGGAAGCGTCCGGTGTTCGCGGAAACACTTCAAACGGAGATGGCGTTCGTCGGACGGCAAGCAGTTCGTCATCGGTCGCGCAGTCGGCGGCGGTGGTGAGCCCGCCGACGAATCCAGCGCACAATGTGCCGCCGAAAAAGGGGTCGAATCTTGCAACACGGGGTCCGGGTCAATCGCCGTCGTCTTTGACGGGGCCGCCGCCGGCGGGCACCTCGAAAACTCCGGCAGGCCAAGGCATGTCGGCAATTGGTTTTCCTGCAAAGCCGCCCGATACCGCAACGAACGGGGTACCGAATTCGACGCCGTCCGTGCAATCACGAACCCCTGGCGACCAGGTTGCCGCCACGCTTCCGCCCGGTAAGCCGCCGCTCGGCCCGGGCCCAGGACCGGCCAATCGGCCTCCGAAATTGCCGCCGGTCGATCCCGCGCTCGCCGGCAGGGCACCGCTGCCAGGTGCGGCCGCGATCGCCGACGCCGAGAAGCGGCTCGGGCCGCCGGCAGGAATTTCGCCGGCCGACCTACTGGACCAGGCGCACAAGGCCTTCGAAGGAGCTGACATCTACGTGCTATTGCGGCGAGCGCTCGATAGCGCCGTGAAGCAGGGCGATGCCGCGACGGCTATTTCCGCGGTGGATGAACTTGCCAGACGTTTTGCCGTGAATTCTCTGGAAGTGCGCACGCAGGCACTCGACAACCTGCGGGCCCACGTTACGACACCGGAGGCGTGGGACGCGCTGGCCAACGCGGCTTCCGGCATGATCGACGATGCCATTGCCGCCGCACAGCCCGACGCAGCCGCGCATCTGGCCGAAGTGAGCCTGACCTCGGCCCGAAAGTCGGCCGACCTCGACACGGTTCGAAAGGTCACCTTGCAAATCCTCCACCTGCGCACCGGCGCACCTGGGCCCACCCCAGCGAAATCGCAGCCGACAACATCGAGCCTTTGAGCGGTCCTGTTTCACAAACACGAAGGATTCGGCCGCCGCTTGATTCCAATGCAGGTCTCGTGTGCCACTGGCAAGCGCTGTGTGCCCGTGGCGGCGGCATGTGGCAATTCAACATCGGCAGACTGGGCTTGCCAGTGGCACACGAACCACGAACCACGAACCACGAACCACGAACCACGAACCGTGCCGCATTCGCGCCCAAAACTCGTTCTCCTCGCCGCTTCGTTCCTCATGGCGATTGGCTCGCCTATTGCACCCGCTCGCGCGGCCGACGATACGGCTCCGCCGCCGGCGCTAGCCGAACCGCCCGACGAAGTCGCTCAAGCCAACGCAGCCAAACTGATCCATGATCTGTATGGCACGCAAATCGATTCCGCAAAAACGGCCTTTGCCAAAGACGAGCTCGCCAAGAAACTGTTGCAGCAAGGCATCGACAGCAAAGCGGATCCGGCCGGCCAGTTCGTGCTGCTCAAAATGGCCCGCGATTTGGCCCTCAGTGTGGGCGATGCGGTAGTAGCGCTCCGCTCCGTGGACGAAACGGCGCAAGCCTTCCGGCTCGATGCGCTCGCACTGCGGCAAGAAGCGCTCTCCGGGCTGGCTAAGACGGCGACCAATCCGCAGCAAAGCCGTGCGTTGGCCGATGCCGATTGGAGCGCGCTCGACGATGCGATCGCGGCCGACAACTTCGAAGTGGCGAAGCTGCTTGCGGCCCAAGGACTCGCGGCGGCGAAACGGGCCAAAGACAACGACGTGCTCCGCCAGTGGACGGCCCGGGGCAAGGAGATCGAGGGAATCGAATCGGCCTACGAGACAGTACGCCCCGCCGCCACGAAGCTCGAGCAAAAGCCGCTCGATCCGGCCGCCAACGCGACCGTCGGGCGGTATATCGTGTTTACCAAAGGCGATTGGGACACGGGTCTGCCGATGATCGCGCTCGGGGCGGAATCGCCGCTGCAAGTGTTGGCGGTGGCCGAAATGTCGCCCCCCGCCGAGCCCGAAGCACAGCTCAAATTGGCCGACGGCTGGTGGGACTTGGCCGACGGCACGGCTGACGCCGGCGAAAAAGAACGGCTGCAAGGCCGAGCCCTTTTTTGGTACGGCACGGCGCTGCCGAATCTCTCCGGCTTGCCGAAGGCGAAAGTCGAAAAACGGCTGCAGGATATCACCGGCAAGGCGTTCACACGCGTGCAAGCGGCGATGCGGGCCAATAAAGTGATGTTTACGCCGGCCGTCGGGCCGACCAACCGCGGCGCACCGTTCATCGATCGGCCGGATGAAGGGGGCCTGCTCGTCGGCTTCGAGATCGGCCTGGGCAACACCAACGACGGCAGCCAATACATCCGGACGATCCGCCCAATTTTTCTGACCAGCCACGGCGAAATCCAAGGCTCGATGCACGGCATGCCGCGCGGCGACGCGGTCACGGTGCGGGCTCGCGAGGGCTTCGCCGTCGGCGGCCTGACGCTCAAGGCCTCGAATCGCATCGACGGCCTGTCGGTGACGTTCATGCAAATCCAGGGCATCGGCTTGAATCCGCGCGATGCCTATGTCAGCGACTGGTACGGCAGCCGCACCAGCGCGATCAGCAAGCGCATCGGCGGCAGCGGCTCGCCCATGATCGGCATCGGCGGCAAGTCCGACAATTCGCTGCAAGAAATCGCGCTGCTGCAGACGAAGTGAATTGCCGGCTCGACTTGGCTCCGGGGTGCGATCCTTGCCGGCCGGCTATTTCACTTTGAATTGCATCGTCGATTGGCCGACTCGATTGGTCTGAGTGTCTTCGATCGTCAGTTGCAGCGTGTAGGATCCGGCCGCGATTTGTTTGGGAATCCAGATGTGGTAGAGGATGAAAAAGTCGCGGCGGGCATTGGCACAAAAGTCGTCGGAGGCGGGAAACTCTTGCTCCGTCATCCGACTGCCGTGCGAGTCGAGAATTTCGTAGGTCCCTTTCACGGCCGTGTGATAGCCGCGATCGGTCGAAGCCGCCTTGAGATTTTCCAACTCGCAATAGATAAGGGCCTCTTCCCCCGCGGTGAATTCATAGTTCGGAAATTTGGTGTACACGCCGAAACTAGTGACTTCCTTGCAGAAGGCCAAATTCCGCACCACCGGGGTGGCCAGATCGCCGAGTTGCGCCGCCGCCTCGCGCAGGTGTAGCGTTGCCTCGGTCGCGCGGCGTTCGAGATCGGGCTGCTTCGTGGAATCGCGCAGTGTCGCCAGGCCATACAGCTCCTTGGTCCAAAATTGCTGCTGCTCGGGCGTCATGCCGGAGATTGGGCGAAGCGCGTCGTCGCGTCGGCCGGCCGCCAAATATAGGATTCGCAAATTGATCTGCCGATCGATGTCGGCCGAAGTGGTTCCGCCGCTGGCGTTCTGGCTTTCAAGTTCGAGAATCGCCGAAGTCAATTGCGTTTGCCATGCCTCGGGCGCTGCCGTGGACGATGCCGCCGCGACAATTGCTGCCGGCGGCGTTGAATGCGTTTCCGGCGCCGTGCCGATCTTGGCGGCGGTCGCTGCGGGTTTGTCGGCGACCGACTTCGCGCTTGCAGCCAATTTAGCCGCGGTTGCCGCGGCGGCAGTTGTTGCCGCTCGGACATCGGCCGCGCGTTGCGTTGCCGAGTCCGGCGATTCCGTTGATTTCTTCGTAGAAAGAATCGCCGGAGAATGATCGCCGGATGCCGTAGCGCTCGCGGCGATTTGCGTTAGGGCGGAAGTGAGCAGCGCTGCGGATGCAGGCGGTTCGGATTTTGCCGCCTGCGCTTCCGCCGCCATCTGCTTGCGATATGCGAGCACCGTTTTGAACTGGCGAACCATCTGTGGCCAGAGCTTCGGATCGCACTGCCGCAGATTTTCCAACAGCGCTCGCTGTGCTTCGGGATCGAGCGCGCCGAGGGCCTGCACTTCGTCCAACAGCGCCGTGAGCTGTTGCGGATCGGCGCCATTTGCCGTAATGGCCGCGGAATTCGGCGGAGCGATCGTGGGCGCCGACGTGGTTGTCGGTTGCGGCGCGGCGTTGGCATAAGCCGCTATGATTGGCTGCGGTGGCGATTGCGGGGTGGGAGCGGCCGGCGGCGGCGCTGGTGTTGGTATCAGAACCGCCGCTGCCACATCTCCGGACGGCGCCCGTGTCGTCGGCGAAATCTTCTCGCCGCTAGCCTTCGTGATTTCCTGATCATCTTGCACGCCGACGGCTGTAAATGCGAACGGATTGGCGCAGCCGGCGCACCAAACGATCATTGCGCCGGCGATGATCGCGGCGCAAGCGCCGGCGGACGTGGAGCGGCTTGACATCATAGACGCGCGCGTCGTCGATCAACGACGAACTTTCCGACAGGCTGCGAATGCTAGGCAAAAAGAGGGGCGAATCGTAAGCGATTCGGCGGTCCGAAGCAAGGCCGAGCGGAAGGTGCTAGCTGCCATTTGAAGGCAGTGCGTACGGGTGATTGCTTGCGTGCCACTGGCTCTGCCAGTGTCCGAAATCGTCGGTAATTCCTACACTGGCGGAGCCAGCGGCACACGCTATGAGCCACCGTATGAGTCCGAAGGTCGCTTGCGGTTTTGCGCGTCGTCGCTATTCGTCGCCGCCGAACTGCTTTAGCCAGAACTCGACTTCGCCCGGCGAAAGCGGACCTTCCGGTTTGATGCTATCGTTCGGCCGCGGCTCGTGGCGCGATTGCCGGTCGCGGAGCAATTGGGCCAGCCAGCGTTCACTATCCACTGCCGTGGCCCGGCGGCGATTGGCCGCCTTGTGAAGCCGATGGTCGCTCGAAACCACGGTTAGCCGTCGCGGCGCCGAATCTTGAAGGATCAGTTCTTCGATCAGGCTGTCGGCATCGGAATCGCGCGAGGCGAAGTAGACCGTCAGCCCTTTATGCTCGAACATGCGTGACAGGCCATAGGGCGCTTCCGACGCATCGAACACGACGGCCGTGCGCCGCAGTTCCTCGGCCGGTAGCGATTCGGCGATTAGATTCAACAGGGCACTGCGGGCCCGTTCCAAGCCGCCGGGGCCGCGGCGGTTCGGCGGCCCAAAAATCGCGCTGGCGTGCAACAGGTTATAGCCATCGATCAATAAGGCCATGGCGATCTCACGTCTGGAGCGTTGCGATCGCCAAAGCGGCGCGGCAGTTCAGCCGGTTCGCCCGACAAGCGTCGCGATGACGGCGGTTAGTTCGCTCGGATCGACCGGCTTGGAAACGTGCACCTGGAATCCGGCGAGCATCGCTCGGCGGCGGTCCTCAATGCGGGCGAAGGCCGTCAGCGCGACGGCCGGGAGCCGCTGAAACGTGTATCCGCGCGATCGCACCTCGCGGATCAGATCATACCCGTCGAGGGCAGGCATCCCAATATCGCTTACCAAAACGTTGGGTTTGAATTCGTCGAGTTTTCCGAGTGCTTGCTTCACACCCTCGGCATCGGCCACCTCGGCGCCGCAATCGGAGAGCACGCGGCGAAAGAGCGCGCGGGTGTCGGGATCATCGTCGACGACGAGTACCTTTATTCCGTTGAGATTGGTCGAAAACACCGGGGACGTGCTGCTGGTAGAGAGGGACCCGGCGGCAAGCGGCGCAGCGGAGCGCGTCTGAATGGCGGCCACGGGCAATTCGACCGTAAACGTCGCTCCTTTGCCCTCGCCTTCGCTTGCGGCGACGACGGTGCCGCCGTGCATTTCCACCAGATGTTTCACGATCGCCAGTCCCAGCCCCAGCCCGCCATGCCGCCGCGTGGTGCTGGCGTCGCCTTGTTGGAAGCGTTTGAAAAGGTTCGGCAACAGGTCGGCGGAAATCCCCTCGCCGTTGTCGCGCACCGTGATGCGGACATTGGAATTAATTCGCTGGAGTTCGATGTGAATCCGCCCACCTTTCGGCGTGAACTTGACGGCATTGGTCATCAGATTCCAGATCACTTGCTGCAATCGGGCCGGGTCGCCGCGAACGGGGCCCGCCTCCGGATCGATCGAGAGGTCGACGGAAATGTTTTTTGCTTCCGCTGCCTGATGCACGGCGTTCAGGGCCGATTCGATCATTTTCGCCGGGTCGATGGCTTCGATTTCCAGCCGCAGCTTGCCGGATGAAATTCGCGATACATCGAGCAAATCGGCGATGAGCTGGGTTTGGGCCTTCGCGTTGCGGTCGATGGCTGCGAGGCCTTCGATCAGCTCTTCGGGAGTCGGATCGCCGCGCTGCAACACTTGCGACCAGCCGACGATCGCACTGAGCGGGGTGCGCAGTTCGTGCGACAGCGTGGCGAGGAAGTCGTCTTTCATGCGATTGGCTCGCTCGGCCTCGCTGCGGGCGGCCCGCTCGCTGGCGAGCAATTGCCGTCGCTCTTCTTCCGCATGGAACCGCTCGGTCACATCCGTAACGATCGCCAGATAAACGTCGGGCTCGGAATAGCGCGACATGCTCCATTCCAAATGAACCGCTTCTTGTTGGGGCCGATCGAGCGGAAATGCGCCCTTCCACGAGCTGCCGCCGGCAAGCTTCTGGCGAATTTCGGACGATTTTTCGAGGATCGCGGTGGGCATCAGCGACGCATCTTGCCCGTCGAGAAGCAATTCGCGCGAGCGGCCCATGAGTTGGCACATGGCCGGATTGACGTCTTGAAAAATCCAATCCTTGCTCACGAGCGCGATGCCGCTGACGGCGTTGTCGAACACGGCCCGGAATTTCGCTTCGCTATCGCGGAGCTCTTCCTCAGCTTGGCGCGTGCGCAAGAATGCGTTGACCGTGGCTATCAGCACCGGCGGCTCGACAGGATGCGTCAGATAGCCATCGGCACCCACCTCGAGCCCGTGCACTTTATCGACATCCTTGACGAACGTGGCGGAGAGATGGATCACCGGGATGCGGGCAGTCGATTGATTCGCCCGGATTTGCCGGCAGACCTCGAAGCCATCGACATCGGGCAGATTGACATCGAGCACGACGATTTGTGCGTTCTTGGCCAGTTCGATGCCTCGCCGGCCAGTGGCGGCTTCAGCCACTTCGAATCCGGCCGAGCGCAGGATGCGGGAAGTGGAATAGAGCGTGGCAGGATTATCGTCGACCACGACGACGGTAATCGACTGCTTGCCTTTCATCGACAATCCTCCGTTACGGTCCCGGCGACCCATTGGATCGCGGCATTCGCTCCCGTGGCAGCTTGGGCTGCAAGAAATCAAGTCGGCGTCGAGGGCCTCCCTCGCTAACGCTTCGGGCTAGTATGCCACACTCGGACCGGATCACCAGGCCCGAAGTGTTGGCGAAGGATAGCGCCGGGGCATTTCATTACGTAATTAGTATCCTTCGGATCGGCCGAAAAGTAACTTCCGCTTTTCGAACCCCTCACCCTGCCCTCTCCCGCAAGGGAGAGGGGTCCGTGAAGAAGTCATTTTTGGCCGAGCCTTAGGTATTGGCGCGCTGCTGCGGCTCCTCAGTCGTTCCCTTAGTCGTTGGTTGCTCTGCGGAAAACGCCAGCGGCAAGATGATGGAAAACGTGGAGCCGACTCCTGGCTCGCTTTTCACTTCGATCGTGCCGTTCAACAACTGCGCCAATTTCTTGCTCAGCGACAAGCCCAAGCCCGTGCCGCGGAATCGCTTTTGGATCGGCGAATCGACTTGCACGAAATCGTCGAAGATTGCGGACTGGTGTTCGAGGGCAATTCCGATGCCGGTGTCGGCGACCGCAAACACGACTGTCTCATCGGCACCCCGTTTTGCGGTGACTCGGACTTCTCCCTGCGGCGTGAATTTCAACGCGTTGGAAATGAAGTTGCGCAGGATTTGCGACAATTTCTTGTCGTCAGTATACACGCGGGGCAATCCGACCGGCTCTTCGAAAACCAGCGAAACGGCATCGGAAGTGAGCACGGGTCGAAACATGCCGCGCAATGCAGAAAACAGATCGACCAAATCGAACCAGGCGGGCGAAATCGTAATTCGCCCCGCTTCGATTTTGGCCAGATCGAGCAGGTCGCCGACCATTTCCGTCAACTCAAGGGCCGAGGTTTGAATAAACCCGACCTGTTTTTCCTGCTCCGGCGTGAGCGGGCCGTCCATGCGGTCGAGCAAGATCCGCGCGATGCTGCGAATCGAGCCCAGCGGCGTGCGAAACTCGTGGCTCATATACGACAGGAAGCGGCTTTTCAGTTCCGACGCTTGCCGTAGTCGCTCCGCCTGGTCGTCGAGTTCGGAATACAGTGCGACCACCCCTTTATTCGTTTCTGCAAGTTCTTCGCGAAGGCTCGCGATCTCCGCACCGCGCACGCGGAGTTCATCGAGATGCTTCGCGTGCGCCTCGCGAAGCTGGGCCAGTTCTTGATCAGGAGCGTCTTGAAACATCGCTATCCGTTCCACCGCTACCGGAGGACTGCGACGGTGACATCGTCGCGGCCGCGTGTGAAATCTCGAAAAAGAATCGCTGCTATGACCGCCGGATGTCGCTGGGCCAGCCCCGGATACGCGGCCAGATTCCAGCGCGTTTGCAGTCCGTCGGAGTGCATCACCAGCAACCCGCAATGCGGCCAGTCGTATTCGATGTCGTGGACCGCGCGGATCTGCAGCCCGAGCGTGCCGTTGTGCGACACCAGTCCGCGGCCATCGGCGCCGCGATTGTCGAAAATGCTGCCGCAAACATTGCCGAAGCCGGAGTAATATAGCTTCCGCTCGGCGATATTGATGAGAGCCGCGGCCACGGCCGCCCCGCGCGTGGTGCGCAGCGGCTGATGCGCGGCTTGCAAAAATGCGGCGGGGCGCTGGAGTGGCTTGGCTTCGAAAACGCGAACCGCTTCGGCCGATGCTTCCGCAGCCAAGACGCCGTGGCCCAGGCCATCGGCGATCATGAACGTGGCCGTTGCGTCGCGAGCGATGAAGCTCCAATTGTCGCCGCAAGCCGTCTCGCCGGGCGCGGCAACGCAGATGGCGCCATAGCGGATTGGGTCCTCGGAGGGATGCGTGCCGGCGGCGAAAATCCGAGCCATAATCACCGTTCCGGACGGCTGCGCCGAGTAGACATCGGACTCGGTCGCCAAGCGGCGGATCGCCCCCAGCCCCGTGCCGGCCGTGCCGCCGGTCGAATACCCGTCTTCGAAGCAACGGGCGACATTGGGCATTCCCGGGCCCCGATCGATCGCCAGCAGTTCGACGCCTACGTCGCTGCGATTGGAATCCGGGCCGCGCATGGGCCGCAGCAACACTTTCCCGCCGACGGCGTGGCGATGGAGATTGTTCGCCATTTCCGTGGCCACGATCGCCACTCTTCCGCGATCGGCTTCGCCGAGCGATGTTTCCGCGGCGATGCGCGCGGCGATGCGCCGGGCCTCGCCCACGTGGCTAGCATCTTTCACTTCAACAACGGTGTGGCAGGCAGGCATTGCCGTCTCTATTTCCAGCGTGCGATGGTGACACGAGTCCCTTTGCCCGCTTGCGTGTCGATGTGGAATTCGTTGACGAGCCGCTTGGCGCCCGACAAGCCGAGGCCGAGCCCTGTGCCCGAGGTCCAACCGTCGGTCATCGCCTGGGCGACATCGGGGATGCCGGGGCCTTCGTCTTCGAACGAGAGCCGCAGGCCGGCTCTTGTCCCTTCACGCAGAACGGCCCAATGCAACCGGCCGCCGCCGCCGTAAATCACGGTGTTGCGGGCCAGCTCGCTTGCCGCGGTGACCATCTTGGTTTGATCGACGAGGCTGAAGACCAACTCTTGCGTCAGTTTCCGCACCATTTGCCGGCAGACGACGATGTCGTGTTCGGTTTGCAAGGGCAGCGTGTCACTCGTCGTGGCGGTGGCCATTCACGCTCTCCTTGTCCGTCAATTCGGTCCGCAGCATTTGCATTCCGCGCTCGACGTTGAGCGCCGTGCGCACGCCGGTGAGCGTGAGGCCCAATTCCACGAGCGTGATGGCCACGGCCGGCTGCATGCCGACGACCACCGTATCGGCATCGAGAATCGACGACATGCCGGAGATATTGGCGATCATCCGCCCGATGAAGGAATCAACCATTTCCAGCGCCGAGATATCGATCAGCACGCCGCGAGCGCCCGATTTTTCGATCTTCGAGGTGAGATCGTCTTGGAGCGTGAGAGCAAGTTGATCGTGCATGTCGACCTGAATGGTCACCAGCAGGAACTCGCCCATCGGTAGAATCGGAATTCGGTCCATATCCGCCTCGCTAAGGATTTCTGCCCCACGGTGCTGAACCGCGGGGTTCGTGCTCGCAGGGTGAAGCCGCCGTCGCCATTGCCGCCACTGCTCAGACCTTGGCCTTGGTGATCGTGAAGCCCGTCTTTTTCAATGCCAAACTCAACGCATCCGCCAGGGTGGCCTTCGTGATGACGCCTTGCAGATCGACGCCCAAATGCACGATCGTTTGCGCGATCTGGGGGCGAATTCCGCTGATGATGCAATCGGCGCCCATCAAGCGAATCGCCGTGACGGTTTTCAACAGATGCTGCGCCACAAGCGTGTCGACCATCGGCACGCCGGTGATATCGATGATCGCCAGCTCCGATCCGGTGTCGACGATCCGCTGCAGCAGCGATTCCATGACGATTTGCGTGCGGTTGCTATCGAGCGTGCCGATCATCGGCAGCGCTAATACGCCGTCCCAAAGCTTGACCACCGGCGTCGAGAGCTCGAGCATTTCGGTTTGCTGCCGGGCGATCACGTCTTCGCGGGTTCTTTGAAACGCCTTGACGGTGTGCAGCCCCAACTTGTCGAGCAGTTCCGTGGCCACCCACATCTCCGCGGCCAGCGCTTCGGGATCTTTGCCGAATTCTTTTTGCAGTCTGGCGAAGAGCGGCTTCTTGAAAGAAAAGATGAAGGTGGCCGTTTCGGCCAAATTAAAACCTTGCGCGACGCGCGAAAGCGACATTTGATCGAGAAACTCCCGCAGCTTCATCCATTCAGGGCCTTCGATATGGCCCGGCTTGCCGTGCCGAATGGCTTCTTGCAATAGTTCGAGGAATTCCCGCGCCTGGCTGCGGAGCTCGGTTTCGGAGATCCGGCTGTCGGTCGCCAGGCCGTTCATCCCCTCCAGCCAGTCACCGAGCAATTCCGATTCGTATTTCTTGATGACGCCGTGCGTCTGGGTGCGAGATTGTTGTTCCATGCCATCTTCCTTTAGGTTTGCGGTCCTGTCCAAGTATTGCTCTTCGGCTCCGAGCGCAAACCGGCCGCGCTGCTTCCAGAATCCGGACTCTCACCGACCACCAAATCGCAGGGAGGTTTAGCGATCGGGATGTGGGCGTCGTACCATGAACCGGAAACCGCCGGCATGGTGCGAATGGCGTGCCAGTTTGAAGTGGTCAAGCTTACCGCTCAATGCCGCGGAGAACAACGACCCCGCGGCCGTGTTGGAATCTCGCCGCGTCAAGTTCTCCAGCGGCCTCGGCGAAGCTATGCGAAGCGGGTCAACAGCGCCAACGCCCCGATCGCCATCAGCAGACCGGCGATTTCGGTATAGCTCAAAGATTCGTGGAAAAACCCGGCGCCGATCGCGGTGAGCAAGACCACCATCGACACGGAATAGACCACGCTGATCGTCGCCAACTTGAGATGCTTCATCACAAACAACCAGCCAAACGCAGTCGAGGCATAAACCGCAAAACCGGCATAGAACCATGGCGCGCGGAACGAATGCTCCTCGCGGCTCGCGAGCTTGAGAAAATAGTCGCCGAGCACTCCGACGACGCTAAACGCGATCGTCACCAACACGGCAAACGATTTGCTGTCCATCGGCAATGCCAATCGGTGTCGAAGGGCGAGCAGATCTCGACCGGCGGCTAGCGCTTGCCGCCGACAGGAATTGCCGTGAGCGGCAAGGCGCTAGCCGCCGGTGTTTTCCGCGGCAACCTACCAGCCTACTCCAGCACGCGGATGCGGACGTTGCGGAAACCGAGGGGGCCGGTGTGGTTTTGCAAGCCGACGTGGCCGGTGGTCGCTTCCGGGCGGATGCCGGGATGCGTCGGATATTTGGCCTTGTAATCGTCGAGATCGGCCTTGACGATTTCGTGGTCGTTGAGCGTCACTTTGACGTGCCGCTTGTCGCAGACGATATCGATCTTGCCCCACTCGCCCGCCGGTTTGACGAACTCGCGCTTGGCGGCCACGACGTCGTAGACGCTTCCGCAATATTGCTCGGGATGAAGGTGGGCGTATTCCGGCGAAAGATCATCGAGCAATTGAATCTCCATGCCCGTGTAGGAAGGATTGCCGATTTTGGCCGCATCGAGCGGAATTCGCAGGTAGACGCCGCTATTGCCCCCTTTTTCCATGCGATATTCGAGTTCCAACTCGAAGTTGGAATAGTCGGCAACGGTTTCGAGCGATGCGCCGCCCCCTTTGCCCTTGCAGTGAATCAATCCGTCGACGACATCCCAATTTCCTTTCTTGCCATTGAATTCCTGCCAACCTTCGAGCGTCTTGCCGTCGAAGATGGTTTTCCATTCAGGTTCGGCAGCACTGGCCATCGCGGACCACGAAGCCATAGCCAACACGATCAATAGCAGCGGAATCTTCGAGCGACGTCGCATGGTGGGAATTCTCCTGGGCTGGAAGCGGAAACGTGATGAATAAGCAAAACCGTTCGAATTCGAGCGGTCGAGCAACGGAGCCCGCAGCGCTTGCAAGGGAGTGGGAAACCGGCATCCTGCTGCACTATGCCAATGGTCTTGAATTACAATCCACTCCGTCGCACGACTGATGGAAGCCACGTGCATAGATAGTATGCTCGCGGCGCCGTCAGATCCAAGAGGGCCGAAAGATCGAATTTCGGACCACGGCTGAGAGCGGCCAAATCGCTGGAGGCGCTCGAGCCCAACAGCATTTCGTTCAACAGTCCCTTGGGGGCCGAGTATTTCACGACGCGAACGCTGCCGGCTTCCAGGCCGTTCAAGCCGATCGCCTGATTCACCGCGTCGTCGATATAGCCGATCTTGTCGACCAAGTGGTCCGCGAGGGCTTGCTTGGCAGTGAAAACCTGGCCGGTCGCAAGCTTGTCGAGTTCCTCGGGATTCTTCTTGTACTCGGGGCGGCCCGATTTCACGATGTCCTTGAAATCGTCGAAGCTTTGGTCGACGAGCGTCTGCAAAATGTCGTGTTCCTGTTTGGCCAATTCCGGCGAAACCTTCCGCGTCGGACTGCCGATCAACTTCAGCGGATTGCTGATGATCGAATCGTCGGTGATATCCCATTTCGTCAGCAGATCGGAAACATCGTAGTGCGGAATCACGACGCCGATCGAGCCGGTCCAGGTGGTCGGCTCGGCATAAATCGTGTCGGGCGTGTCGCCGACGGCCATCGACACATAATAGCCGCCGCTTGCCGCGAGGCCCCCCATGCTCACCACGAGCTTGATCTGCTTTTTCTTCGCCAGCTCGACGAGCAGGTGATACAGATAATTGCTGCCGGTGATCGTGCCGCCGGGGGAATCGACGCGGACGACGACCGCCTTCACGTCGGGGTCTTCGCGAGCCCGATCGATTTGCCATTTGGCGAAGCCATCTTGATGCTCGATGATGCCCTCGATCGTGATGATCGCGACCTTGTCCCTGGCGGTCTTCGAGTTGGAAACGAATTTCTCTTCGATATTCGGATTGGCTTGCATGTAGCTCGAATAGCTACCGTAGGTAAAGATAATGTAGAGCAACGCCAGGACGAACAGCGCCCAGCCAAGTCGTCCGCTCCACCGCCCCCAACCACGGCCGCTCGGCTCCAAAATAATCCGCATTGGCAATTCGCGGCGCGGCGGCTCGGTAACGACGGGTTGGCTCGGCGGAACGAAACCGCCGGGTTGATTCGGATTGGCGGGAATCGGCGACATAAACTCGTCCTTCAGTGGGCGGAGCGTTTTTTTGAACTGGGCACTCGATAGCCAATGTATAAGAAGAAGATGCTGCATGCCACTGCCGGCAGAGCGAAGAATCGCGCGAAATGGCCGCTGCCCGGAAGGTGCCCGGCGGCCTGACTCCAGATTTGCTAAACTGCACGATTACGAACCGCTTCCATTGCTGGGTGGCAGGGTTGCGCCAGCGCGTTGTCGCCGCTCGAAAGGCAGAGCCGCTTGAACGAATCACGAACCAATCTCATCGCAGCACCCGATCAGCCGCAATTGGGAGCCTTATGCAGTGAATTGGCAGCCAAGGCGGCGGGGCTGGATTCCAAGCCGGATTGGCCCGCCGAGCAGTTAGCGCTTTGCGCTCGGGCGGGCGTGTTTCGCTGGTTCGTGCCGGAATCGGTGGGCGGATTCGGTTGGAGCGAAGTCGACGTGCTCCGCGGCTATTTGCGGCTTAGCGCGGCGTGCCTCACCACGACATTCATTCTCACGCAATTCACCTCCGCTTGCCGAAGGATCGTCGATTCCGCCAATGCGCCCCTCGCCGACAACTGGCTGCCGGCTCTGCTCGACGGTTCGCATTTCACCACGGTTGGCATTTCGCACCTGACGACCAGCCGGCGGCATCTCGCGAAACCGATCTTACTGGCCGAGGAAACTGCCGACGGATTTTTGCTCGACGGCCATAGCCCCTGGGTCACCGGCGCGGCGCATGCCGATGCCGTCGTGCTCGGCGCGACGCTGGCCGATGGCCGGCAAATTCTCGCACTATTGCCGACGGATTTGCCGGGCGTGTCGGTGCCGCCGGCGCTCGAGCTGGTGGGCCTGTCGGCAAGCTGCACCGGTCCGTTGCGATGCGAGCGCGTGCGGCTCGCTCGCGAATTTCTTTTGGCCGGCCCGGCGGAGAATGTCATGCACGGCAAAGCCGGCGCGAACACAGGCGGCCTGAATACCTCGGCCTTGGCGATCGGCCATGCCCGCGCCGCGATCGATTTTCTCATCGAGCAGGCAAAGGCCCGGCCGGAGCTTTTGGCGGCGATGTCGCAAAGCCTGGCCGAAGAACAGACCGAACTTGCTGCGAGCTTGCTGCGGCTGGCCGGCGGTGAAGCGGTGTGCACAAGCGAATCACTCCGTGCGCGGAGCAATAGCTTGGCCTTGCGGGCATCGCAGGCCGCGTTGGTCGCCGCGAAAGGGACAGGCTATGTCGTCGGCCATCCGGCCGGCCGCTGGTGCCGCGAAGCGCTGTTCTTCCTGGTATGGAGTTGCCCGCAACCGGTGAGCGCCGCCAATCTCTGCGAACTGGCCGGCCTCGAAAGCCTCGGCGATTGACGAGGATCACCCGTTACATGGTTGCCGTGCCCACTACCTTGAAGGGGGCATGTGAATCGCCGAATCGCTCGGCCCACGTATGCCCACGCCGAGCCGTGGCACGCCGGGCCGGATGGTGTTTCTGGCGGCCGCCGCGGGCCCAAACAAACCTTGGGAGCCGCTGCCGGCTTATCGTGGTAATCCTGCAGTTGGGTCTGATACAGCCACAAGGTGGATATGGCTATGGCTGTTGCAGCGGGAAGAAGAGTTGCATCACGTGGAATACGACCGGGGCAGCGAAGCAAAGTGAATCGATCCGATCGAGCACTCCACCGTGCCCCTCGACGAGCGTGCCGTAGTCTTTCACGCCGCGGTCGCGTTTGATGGCCGACATCGTCATTCCGCCGGCAAAGCCCATGACGCTGATCAACAGCGAGATGCCGGCCGCTCCCCATGGTTCGAAGGGTGTGGCCCACCATAGGGCGGCACCGAGCAGCGTGGCACTGGCGGTGCCGCCCAAAAAACCTTCCCAGGTTTTGCTTGGGCTGATTGCCGCCGCAATCACGTGCCGGCCGACCAATCTGCTCCAAAGAAAATGCAGCCCATCGCTCACCTGCACCATCAGGATAAAAAAGAACAGCAAACGAACATTCGCCCCTTGCGATTCGCCCGGCTTGAGATCGAGATAGAGCAATGCCGGCGCAAAACTCAAGCAGTAGACGCAAATCAGCAATCCGGCCTGAATTTTTGCCGTCCGTTCCAGAAATCGCTTGTAGTCGCCCGAGACCGCCACGCGCGCCAGAATGAACAAAAACGCATACACCGGGATCAGCACGTTGTACAACTCGTAGCGCGAATGCCGCATCCGCCCAATCAGCACATATTGCAATGGCGTGAACAACACGAACACCCAGAACAACGCGCGATGGTCGCCCAGTCGCGTTGGCGTGAGCGTGATGAATTCGCGCAGCGCCCAGAATGAGATGGCGCCGAACAGCACGACGGTGGCCGTGTCGCCAATCAACAGAGCGGCGGCCAAGACGCTGCACATCAGCCACCAAGCCCGCAAACGAAGATTGAAGCTCCGCACGACCGCCGCGTTGAGCCCGCTCTCGGGATAGAGCTTGAGAAACTGCCCTGCGCCCGTGGCCGCGGCCAACAGCACCAGCACGCCGCCGACCAAGGCCAAGGTCTTCCCGTCCGCCATCGCCTCAAATTCCTAGCCGTTGGTTTTGAAAGAGCGGTGTGGTGCCGAGGATGAATAACAATCGATCGATTCCGACGCGCGAAACCGCAAGCGAGCTTCGATCGATAAACGCGTGGGCGCTCGTTTGCGGTTTCGCGCGTCGCCGCGGGGTCGACAACAATCCTGCCACGCGATCGCCCAGCCGCGGCAGCACATGCGGCTCTATTGTTGACAAAGCTCAGACTTCCTTCAAGCGGCGCACGGCTTCCCGTGCCCGGAGCAGGAAATCCGCCTTGGGCTCTCCCGATTCAAGCCACATCGGGGGACCAAAGCTGATGCAACTCAGCAGCGGCACCGGCAAGAATTCGCCGCGCGGCAAAACTCGGTTCAGATTGTCGATATGCACCGGAACCAACTCCAAATCGGGCCGTTTCTTGCTGAGATAATATAGCCCGCTTTTGAACTCGCCGATGCCGTCGGTGCCCCGGCTTCCTTCGGGAAACACGATCAGCGACTTGGTTTCGCCGATTTCGCGGATCATCAGATCCACCGGGCTTTGGTGTACCTTGATGTCCTTGCGGTCGATCAGTAGGGCATCGAATACCCGAGTGGCCAGATACCGCCGCAACCGGCCTCCTTCCCAGTAATCCTTGGCGGCGACAGGCCGGGTGAGCATTCGCACCTCGTGCGGCAAGGCGGCCCACACGACCAAGGCATCGAGATGGCTCGTATGATTCGCGAAATAGACGCGCTGGCAAGTGTCGGGCTGGCAATCGATCCAGCGAACGCTGGCCCCGCTGAGCAATTTGGCGAGGGCGGCCAATAATGTCGCGGTCATGGGGGGAAAAAGTCCCCGGTTCCAATAGTCGGCGGCCCGAAGAGCGTAAAGCCGGGCCAAGGCCGATGGTGAGCGTGGGAGGGCGTTGACTTGCATATTATGGTTGTTTTCTTTCGAACCGATAGGCCTTCGGTGACGCGGAAGGCCGCCGAGCGGGCAAAAGCTATGTTGCCGACCGGGGAGACGGGGTCACAAAGGCGAATGCGGCGAGCGAAACGGCGGGGAAGACCCAGGGAAGGCCGACAGCGATCGGCGGCAATGGCAGAACCAGCGGCGGCCTTCCCTGGGCTTGAGCCGCAAGAGCGGCATCCAAGACGCTTGCAAGCGAACGACTTATACCGCAAGCGGTAAGCCGAAGCTATCCCACAATCGGGATGAATGATCAAGCGCGGGCAATTCGCGGCTATTTTTCCGGGACGGCTTTGCCGTCTTGGCCCGGTAGACGAAGATTCCAAGCTTCGAGCCATTCGATCTTGCCCGTTTGCTCCAATCCGAATGCTTCGCGGACCCGCTTTTGCATGTCGGCGAGATGACCGGCGCCGTAGAAAATCGCCAGCTTTTTCTTGCCGTCGATGATTTCGTCGCCCAACACCTTCAGCGCGGCCTTGTTCCGCTCGGTGATGATCGCCGAACCTTTGGGCCCGTCCAGCACACCCATCGTTCCTTCCATATCTTCCATTTCGCCGGCCATGTAGCGCTTCAGCTGCACCGCCCGATTCTTGTCGAACAGGGCAAACAACAGGTCGGTGTCGCCGCCGCCATGGCTCGCCTGCTGCGCGATCCCGGCGCCCCACATCTGTGCCATCATCGTCCAAATGCTCTCGCCGCGATCCTCCATCGATTTGGCAAATTGCTCGGGGGACATATCGGCATGGACGAAATTCTTCTTTTTATAGTCGATCTCGTCGAGTTGGAATTGCAACTCCAAGAAATTCTTCATACCGATTTGCAGCGTCGAAATCGGGTTTCCACTACGATGCCCCGGCGTCGGCCGGACGTCTTTCTGCGAAACCAATTCATACAACACCGCGTCGTATTGCTCAAACTGCTTGTTCAGCTTTGCGTAGTAAGATTTTTCGCCGACGTGCACCGCTCCGATCAAATCGACCGACAGCCCGGCCCGAGCCGGATCCTTCGACGCCAAATGGATGATCGGCGTCGCCAATGCCACCGGTTCGCCGTGTGCATCGCGCATCAGCCGGATCAGGCTGCGATCGGATTTTGCCGCGTTTTTAGGGGGCGTCTTGGCCGGAGCGTTTGCAACCTGCGAAGTGGCCGGTTTCGCGGCCGGCGCCTGCGCGCGAAGCACAGCAACGCCAATCGCAATCGCCACGACCGATCCCATCCCGATCCCGAACCGTCGCCAAACAGCAACCATAAGCCGAATCCTCCGTTTAGACGCGCGCAGCAACACACCGAACATTGCGAGTATACGCCGTGCGGAATGGGCTGACAATCAGGCGGGACGCGTGGGGCAGGCTACAGGCTGGCTATCGCGACAGACGAGGCTAAGCGTCGTGAGTTACGGGCGGGGAAGTGAGGGAAGGATCGGTCGGTTGGGCGGGCGGAGTGGATCAATCGGGGCTCAGAATTCCGACAGCGTCCATGCGGAACGCTCGGCATGTTTGAAATCGCAGATCACCACTAGCAGCGACACTGCCAATGTCGTGGCCGAAGTAAGCAGCATGCCCGGGCGAGCTGCGGCCGTGACCATCGTGGCCAATCCCATCAAAACCAAGCCGAGAAAGAAAAACCGTTGGCACATCGCCTGGTGCACCGAGCCTTCGCTCAGCCGGGCCGTCCATGCGCTCGTGATCCCCAACAGTTGCACACCCCCCAAAATCCATAAGCTCGCGGTCGTATCCAGTGCGGGCATCCTTGCACTCCAAAACGCGTTTCGACGGCATCGCGTGCCGTCTCGCCGTCCGGCATCCATGCCAGACGCGGCCGCCGAAGAGCGATTGCCGTGCCAAGTTCGGCTACGGCAGCGCTCGTTTACAGACAGGCCCAGGGCTAAACTTAGTTGCCACCGGTATTTGTCGCAAGACGATTTTTCAAGACGACGACAGCGAGCCTCGCCGTCAATCTTTCCTCCGCTTACCGAATCCATGCAATTTCTACAAAACAAGACGCGGCCAAACGTAGCCGTGGCGAGTTCGCCACTGGTTTGTTTCGGGGTGCCGCTGCTGGATTTGTCCAGCAGTGCCGCAGTGCCTTCTGGCTCCTCCTTCGGCGCCTGCTCGGGCCACGCCGCTAGCTTCCTTGCTGTGGCAACCCGCGGGCGTTAGGATTCTCGTTTCCCTCTTAGCTTGCCCACCACGTTTTCGCTGAGGCCTTCGCCATGGACGACGCTGCATTGGAATTCTTGCGCCGCATGTTGGAAACGCCGAGCCCGTCGGGTTATGAGCAGCCGGTGCAAAAATTGGTTCGCGAATATGTCGGGCCGTTTGCCGACCGGGTGACGACCGACACGCATGGAAACGTCATTGCTGTCAAGAATCCCGGCGCGCCGGTTCGCGTGATGCTCGCTGGGCATTGCGATCAAATCGGGCTGGTCGTGCAACATATCGACTCCGAAGGTTACATTTATTTCCAACCGATCGGCGGCTGGGATCCGATTCAACTCGTCGGCCAACGCATGTCGCTTTGGACCATGAGCGGCCGAGTCGATGGCATCGTTGGCCGCAAGGCGATCCATTTACTCACCGACGACGAACGGAAGCAAATCCCAAAGCTCAAGGACTTGTGGCTCGATATCGGCGCCAAAGACAAAGCCGAAGTCGAGGAATTGGTACGCATCGGCGATCCAATCACCTTCCAGCTTGGAATGCAGCGCACGCGCAACAATCAGGCGAATGCGCCCGCCATGGACGACAAATGCGGGCTGTGGGTCGTGATGGAAGCCCTGCGGCGGGCGAGCCTCAAGAAGCTCAACTGCGCGCTCTATGCGGTTTCAACCGTGCAGGAAGAAATCGGCCTTCGCGGGGCTCAAACCAGTGCGTTCGGCATCGATCCGCATATCGGCATCGCCGTCGACGTGACGCATGCCACCGATTGCCCGACGGTCGATAAAAAGCAGGAAGGCGACATTGCGATCGGCAAGGGTCCGGTGATTTATCGCGGACCGAATATGAATCCCGTGGTCGTTCAGCGGTTGATCGAGACGGCGAAGGCGGGCGATATCAACTTTCAGCTTGCCGCATCCGGCCGGGCCACCGGCACCGACGCCAACACGCTGCAAATCAACCGCGCCGGCGTGGCGACCGGATTGGTGAGCGTTCCCAACCGCTACATGCACAGCGCCGTGGAAACGATTTCGCTGGTCGATATCGATCAAGCCGCAAATCTCCTCGCCGGCTTCGTCCTGCGGCTAACCGGCCAGGAAGATTTCACGCCGTAAGTTCTTTGATCACGCGGAGCCGCGGT
>DATAWG010000108.1 GCA_036267355.1 Pirellulales bacterium
GCGACGGGTCGAAATTCCGAATGCTCTCCACGATCTTGACCTGCCGGCCGATTTGGCAGCGTTCCGCGAACACGACCGCGCCCGTTCGCATTGAGCACGCTCCATCTCCCGATCGACAGACGCGGGCAAGACGATTGGACGAACGCCAAGTCAACGACGGCGAGGCGCATGAAGTGCGCGTCGGCTGGATCGAGCGGAGTCGCAAGAGCGGTGTCGAATCGGCGTCGGTTGGGCGACCGACGCGCGCACAACTTAGTCAGATTGAGCCGGGGCTTGATTCGCGGCGCTTTGGCAACACGCGAAGATCTTCAGAAAGGACGGTTAAAAGGGCCATGCTTGCATGGCCAGCGCCGAGTCTTATTTCGGCATGGCTAAAAGCGATTGGGCGGCACAGGACTCGAACCTGTGACTTCCACCGTGTGAGGATGGCGCTCTAACCAACTGAGCTAGCCGCCCGGAATCGAGTGATCTTAGCGTGTTCGATCGGCCTCGGCCAGTCCCCATCGGAGCGGCACGAAGATCGTTGCCCGACGGCGCCGACGCGCGAAACCGCAGCGCGGCGGAGGGGACCGAGACGGGGCACCGCTTCAGCCCCCTACGGCCTGAACTTGGCCGTCAGGCCGATGCGGAGGTCGGCTCGGAGCCGGCCGGTTCGGCCGGCGGCGGTTCGAATTTCGGGGCGGTCTGCTCTTCGTAATCGTCGATGGCGTTGGAATACGATGTCGAAGACCGCCGCGAACTCGTCGACGGCGTGTCGCTGTACAGCACGGAATTGAATTCCGCTTGAATGCCAGAAAGGCTCTTTTTCAGATCCGCCCAACCACGCCCGACTTGGCGGGCAACTTCGGGCAGGTTTTTCCCATACAACATCACCGCCAGCACTCCAACCACCGTCATCGTGCCAACGTCAAAGCCGAATGCAAGCAACATCCCAACATCCTCGACCATCAAGGCGAAAAACTACGCGGGCTTGCGAACTTCGTCGAACTTGCGAACGTCATGGTTGACGCCGTCGTCAACGTCGACATTGCTGCGGTCCGCAAGCTTGCGCGGCGGTTGCGCTCGCGTATCCTTGTCTTCGTCGTCGTCGCCCTCGACGCCATTGATGCCTTTCTTGAATTCAGTGACGCCCTCACCCAGGCTGCGCATCACGCTCGGCAATCGATTTCCGAAAAACAAAAGAGCGATTAGCCCAATGACCAGGATGTCGTAGGAACTGAACCACGCAAGTAAAGTTGGCATTGCAGACCCCGAAATAAATGGCAAAACGGGACTCGTCGGCTCCGATGCCGTTCAGTCCCTTTGAACTCAACCGTTACCCCGCACATACTCCGCCCTTTGACCCCAGCTTCGCTCCCCCAATGCATGGCTGGCCCCCAACGCAAGGATAGGCATTGCCTTTCCGGCCACGCGAATTCGGCGAATCAGTGAAATTGCCGATCCGGATTGCATGGCGCGATTCCAAGAGAAGCCAGGCGCGGTGAGCAACTGCGGTGGAGGGCGACCCACACTCGCGGGCCGGCGCAGTCACACAAACACTAGATTGCAACTGCACCCACCAATTGTACCGAGCCGCAGGCGATTGTCAAACAATTCGCTTGGGCAACGCAAGACCTATTCCAGGCCGCCGACGAGTCGCGATGTCGTTTGGCCGGAACCACTTAGCGGCGGCAGGCGGTGGGGAAACGGCTTTAAGGCCGTGAGGCTTTGAGGAAGAAGAAGCAGGGCCCAATTCGTCTTCGTCCGCACAGTCTCAAAGCCTCACAGTCTCAAAACCTCACAGTCTCAAAGCCTTTCTACCGCGGCTCGGCTGCGGCAGGCGCCACGGCCGGGTCATTATATAACGGCAAAAAGCGGTAATACACTTCCAAGCACAACGCCGACATGGCAGTGCTATAAACGCGACCGCCGTAGCCACCCCAAACGCACACGGGATCCCAACTGCCCGCCGCGTCGCCATCGGTCTGTTGCCGGCCGACGAGCGCGCCTTGCAGGGCTTCGTTCCAACGCTGCCAATATTCGCCCTGCAATTGATACATCCCCAGCGTGCCGTAGTACCAATAATACAGGTTCACCTTGTCTTTGCTCGGCAACTCATCGAGCAGCGATTTGCCGGCTTCATCGGCGGCCGGGTTGTCGCGAGCCATTCCTAAAAACTGGCGGCACACCAGCGCTTCGGCCGTCATCGATCGGCTGGGATTCTCGCCGGGCCGGTAGCCCGCCAGACCCCCTTCGTTTCCGGCTCCGACGCTTTTTAGAAAGCGGATCGCGCCGGCCCGAGTTTGCTCGGGCATGGGAATGCCGGCCAACTCGGCGCTCTTAAGCGCCATCAGTTGCCAGCCCAGTTGACTCGTGTCGCCCATTTCGTGCGGTCGGTATCGCCAGCCGCCGGTGGTCGGATGTTGCGCGGCGACGGTGAAGGCGATCGCTCGGCGCAACGGCTCTTCCAATCGGCGATCGTGCGTGATCGCGTAATCTTCGCTCATCGCGAAGGTGGCCATGCCGTGGCAATACATGAACGAAAATGTTTCGGCCTGCCCGCCGAGATTGCCGTCGGCGCCTTGGATTGCGAGAAGATATTCCAAGCCATGTTGCACATTGCGGGCATACGGCCCTTTGAGATGGGTGTTGCCGCTGCCGAGCATGGCCAGCAGAGCAAGGCCTGTGATGCCGGTGTCGGCTTTGGTGCCCGCGCCGGCTCGATCGTGGCCCAATGCCGACGTTTCGTGGCCTGCGCCGTATTTTCCGGCGTCGAAATGGCCGTCGGGTTCTTGGTGCAGCGCGAGCCATTTGAGCGCCGCTTGGACGGCAGCCTCGGTCTCGGCCGAGCCGCCGCGACGGCGCAACAAGGACGATCGATCGCTTGATAGGCGGTCTTTGTAGATCTTCGGCGGCGGAGTGGGCGCGGCAGTGGGGCCGGTTGCCCCCGACGCGCCCGCCGACGCATCCGCGCCGGTCGTGTCGATGTTCACCGGCGCAAGCCGTGCGGGTCCGGCGGCCAAATGTTTCCAAGCCGGATCGACGTTGCCTGTCGTCTGGCCACTCGATGAATTATCCCCTTGGCCGTTCGCGTTGCCGCCGCCGTGCTGGGCGGTGTCTTGCATCGCTCCACCCCGGGACGAGTCGGCATGGATCGTCGCATCGGGCGGATCGAGCGGCGAAAGCGCGTCGGGGCCTTGGGAGGATATTGGAGACGGAAGACCGGCGAGCGCCGCGGCGGCATCGCCCGGCTTCGATTGGGCATCGGGCGAGGCCAACGGCTGACGATCGGGCGACAACGCGGTCGGCTCGACATCGGCCGCGTTTGCGGCTTGCGGGGCCGTCGCCGCATCGATCGGCGCGGCCGGCTTGATGTGCGTGGTCAATTCCGGGGAATGCGATTTGTCGGAAGGCGTCGTGCTGCCTTCCTTGCTGGTGCTCGAGGCCGAGGCGCTGGCGTCGTCGCCAGCGGTTCGGGCGGGCGGAGCGGCCAAATCGACGACCGTTCGATCCACGAGCGGCTTCGACGCGGCATCCATGCTCTGGCGGGCGAGTTGCGGTTTTTGGCTGGCGATCGTGGGGACCGATTCGGATCGGTTTAGCTCGGCCGCGGGAGGCGCGAGCGGGATGCCGCCCGTCGTGAGCCGCTCCCAAACCTTCGCTTCGCCGTTGCTGGTCGAGGAATCGGTGTCGTCGACCAAGGTGACGCTGATCGTTCCCGTCGATGCGCGGCCATCGGCCGAACCGGCGATCACAATCTGCACCGTTGTCGCATACGCCGCGAAAAGCAAGTGGACCAATAGAGACAGCACCACGCATTTGCGCAGCGGATGCGACTGGCCCCAACTGGTGCGCGTGAGCACCACCAGGCCGGCAATGAGCGTGGCCAGCCCCAGCCAGAGAATCACCCAGGGCAATTGAGGCCCGGTGAGGAAGTGCCGTGTTCGCTCGAAAAACGAGTGCATGCGCTACCTCGTGACCGTGTCGAGCTTTACCGAAATGGCCAGTTCGGTGATGCCGGCTCGTTGGCATGCGTTGTAGACTTCGGTCATATGGCCGTGCGTGGCCAGCTTATCGCCACGGATCAGCACGCTCAGTTTCTTATATTGGCTATGGGCCGCCGCGAGCTTGCGGGTGAGTTCGTCGAGTGTGACCGGATTCGGGCCGAGCGAGATATGGCCGTCTTGGTAAACGTTGACGACTTTCGGCTCCGGCGCGGTCGACAGCGGCGCCTCGTTGCTCACCACCGGCACCTTGAGATCGAGCTTCCGTTCATCGTCGCGAAATTTCGTGGCGACCATGAAGAAAATGGTCAACACAAGGATCACGTCGATCATCGAGGTGACGTTGATGGCCGGATCTTCGTCGGCGTGGGTTTTGATTGGCATCGCGGGGGAAGGGTGAGGGTAAGGATTGTAGTAGGCGCACTCCGTGTGCCGTCGGCGCTACGCGGCGCGCCACGCGGTCCGCCGCGCACAGAGCAGCGCGGACGGCACACGGAGTGTGCCTGCTACGTTAGGCGGCAGTTTTCCGCGGGGTGCGGGTTGGTTTGGCGGCTTCTTGGAGTGCTTCGGCGGAGATCGTGTTGACCACGTCTTGCCCGAGTGCGTCGATGCGAACCGTCAGGCGATCGACGATGCTGACGAACCACCAATAGAGCACGATGGCCGGCACGGCGACCATGAGTCCCGTGGCGGTGGCCAGTAGGGCTTCGCTGATTCCTTTGGCGAGCAATTCCGGGCGGCCCATTGCATCGGAAGTGGCGATATTGTTGAACGCGCGAATCATGCCGCCGACGGTGCCCAGCAGGCCGAGCATTGGCCCGATCGTGGCGATGCTGTTGAACACGCGCAGATAGCGGCGCAGCTCGTGGACGACACGTTCGCCGGCATCAATGACCGCCTGTTCGACTTCCACCGCGGGGCGGCCCCATTTTTTCGCCGCAGCGCTGAAAACGCGCGACACCGGGCTGCCATTCTCTTGGCAGACTTTGATCGCGCCGTCGCGATCGAGCTGCCCTTCTTTGAGCTGCTGCAGAAACCGGGTGACGAAGGGCCCCGGCACGACTCGCCCGCGCCGCAAGCTGATCGTTCGCTCGAACACGAACACGACCATGATGAACGAGCAAACCAACAGCGGCAGCATCGCCAGTCCGCCTTCGCGAATGATGCTGAACAGGTTCTTGGTCGGAATTGCGCCGGCGGCGTCGCCTTTGGCAGCAGTCGATGAACCGCCGGCTCCGCTCGCGGCCGGCGATGTCGCTGAGTCGGTGAGCGGCGCGGGCGCCGCAGCCGCGCTCGGACCGCGAACAACGGTCGGTTCGTCGAGCGTCGGAACCGTGGTCGGCGAATCGGCCGACTGGCCAAACGCCCGCGATAGCATGCCCGTCGATGCCACGGCCAATACGAGCGTGATTGCTAGCGTCGACGCAACGGCCGACGAACCACGAAACAAACCGTGCGGCCGACGCGCGGAATTCGGCTGTGCGGTTTTGAAGCGGCTTCTATTCATGCGGGCATCCATGCTTGCGGTTGAGTGTTTGCATTCGTTGTCGCTTAACGTTGCGTCGGGCGGGGGGCTTCGGCGGTGGCGGGCGGGATGGCGGCGGTTTCGAGTGCGCGAAGCCGCTGGCGTCCCTCTTCTGTAAACTCGGTATTGGGATAGGCTTTGATGAGCCGGGCATACAACTCGGCGGCTTCTTTTCTCCGCCCCAGCAGTTCTTGACACTTGCCGGCCTGCAACAACCCCGCCGCTTGCCAGCGCGGATACGCGTACAAGATTTCGACGCGCAGATACTCGCGCAGCGCGGCGTCGTAGTTTTCTTGGTGAAAATACGATTCGCCGATCATCCACTGGGCCATCGCTGCGGTTTCGGTCTTGCCGCCGCTCGGTGAACGGATCACTTTCTGATAGTCGCGCCGCGCCGCTTCGAAATCGGCCTGTGCCGCGAGCGCTCGGCCAAGCAGGTAGTCGACTTCGTATTGTTGGGTGAAGTTGGGGAAGTCGCGTTGGATTTGCGACGCGAGCGATTGCGCGTCGGCCCATTGCCGCTTTTGCGCCATGACCTGCGCCCGGCGCAACGGAATCATCGCCAGCCAGGGATCGTTGTGCCCTGCCACGCGATCGGCAAGCACGGCCAATCGTTTGCCGGCCTCATCGAATTTTCCTTGGCGATATTCGGCCTCGGCGACCCAATAGGCAGCGGGCAGACCTAACGGCGAAGCGGCAAAATCGTGCGCCACCTGGTCCATGCGAGCTTCGACTTCGTCCCATTTCTGTTGTCCGGCCGCCGATTCTCCTTGCAAATAGATGACATGGGCCAGCATGTCGGTCGGCGGCTGGGCTGCCATCAACTCGTTCAAGAGTTTGCCAGCGCGGCCAAAGTGTTTGTCGGCCACGGCGCTTTCGGCCAGGCGAAAGGTCGCGTCGTTCCAATAGCGGCTTGTGCGGAAGTCGTCGTGGACCTTTTGAAATTGTTCGTCCGATTCGGCGCGGCGGCCGGCGTCGCGCAGGGCCCAACCGAAGCCGTAGCGGGCGGCATCCATCTGCGGCGACGACGCATGATCGGCAAAAAACCGCTGATACAACTCGATCGCTTGCGACGGCTGATGCAGTTGATCGTGTAGCCGAGCGGCGGCCAACAGGGCGTCGACGAATCGCGGGCTGGCCGGATTCCGGTCGACGATCAGATGATAGGAGGCCAGCGCCCCGTCGAACCGCTTGAGCCGCTCGAGCGCTTGTCCGCGAGCCCAGGCCGCTTCGGCAGCCGGTTCGCTATCGGGATATTTTTCCAGGAGCCGATCGAAGGTTGCCGCCGATTTTTCCGGCTGGTTGGTTTCGAGTTGGCACCATCCGAGCCCGCTCAAACCGCGAACGGTATACGCCTGCGGATTTCCGTCGGCGGCCAGCGCGGTGAAGAGTTCGTCGGCCCAGCCGATTTCGCCGGCCGCTAATGCGGCGTCGGCCAATTGGACCGTCGTCGAGAGCCATAGTTCGCTTGGACCGCTTGGTTCGCTTGCCTTCGTGGCAGCCGGCGATTTGCTTTCAGCGGCGAGCTGCCCGCCGCGGGTTAGCCGCCCGTATGCTTTTCGCGCGTCGGGCCATTGCTTGCACTTCGCGTAGCACACGGCCAATTGTGCCACGGCTCGCGCGGCGGACGGGCTAGCCGGTTTGGTTTGCAAATACAACTCCAGCGCTCTGGCCGCAGGCGCAAATTGGTCCGACGCGATCAGTGCGGAGGCGCGGGCAAGTTCGATTTTTGGCTGCCATCGCGAGCCGGCCGAATCTTGCAACGCATCGAGCAGCTTGAGCGCTTCGGCGGGGCGCTTCGAGCCTTGATAGCAAAGCGCGAGCAAATAGCGAGCGGTGGTTTGTGGCGCCGGCGGCGGCGATTTCGCCTCGGCGTTGTTCGTGGTCGCGACCATCGGCTCCAAAATCGCTTCGGCGCGATCGAAATGATCCAGTTGATACAAGGCTCGGGCATGTTCGATCCGCGATTGCGAGAAATCTTGGCTCGCGGGGTACTTTTTCTCGAAGGCCTCGAACGATGCCACGGCCCGATCGGTTTGGCCAGTGTTGGATTGCAGGATCGCGAGCTGCAAGAGCGACTGTTCGGCGAGCGCCGCATCGGTTCCGCCGGCCAATTGCCGGTACAGTTTTTCGGCCTCGTCGGTCTTGCCGCTTAGCTCGCGGGCGCGGGCCAGGCCGTAGCGGCATTCATCGCAAGGGGGCTCGCCGGGAAATTGCGTCAGAGCCTGATTGAAAAGGTCGGCGGCAGACGCCGCGTCGCCGTCGGCCAGGGCCAATTGGCCGAGGTAATTGAGCACGTAGGCATTGAGCTTGTCGTGCGGATATTTCGTGTGAAACTCGGAGAGCGTTGGGCGGGCCGCATCGGAGTGGCCGGCCAGAAATGCTGCCTCGCCCTGGCGAAACAACGCTTGCGGCGCGAACGGGCTCGTCGGATCTCGCGACAGGAACTCGCGAAATTCGGTTTGTGCCTCGTCGTAGCGGCCCAATTGCATCAGCGCTTCGGCAAGAAAGAAGCGAGATTTGACCGCCCCCCGATGCTCCGGATGCTCTTTCAACAACGTGCGGAATTCGTCGACGGCAAGCGACCATCGCTGGGCGCTATAGTGCGTGGCGGCGACGGCGTATTGGTCGTCGGCCTCGTCCGCGCGGAGCTGGCGCACCGGCCCGATGGCCAGCAGAGCAAACAAAAAGATGGCGGCCCGGCGACGCATGGTTCAGCCCCGGCAAGCAAATGTCGAGAATTGGGGGGCGGTATGGTATCGCCGCGATAGCGAATGCGGCAAGGCGAGAATTTTTGCCGGCAGATAGCACCACGCACGCTCGCGCAACAAAAGCCCAGGGAACAGGGTTCCCCGGGCTTGGGCTTTGGACAACGGCTTGCCCGCGCCGGCTTAGAAGTTCGCGCTAGCACCGGTGTTGACCTTGCCGACCATGTGCAGGTGGTCGTGGTCGATGTAGACCACTTCCTGGGCATCGTCGGCGCTGGTGGTGTACGGCAGCGGCCAGCCGACGCGGGTGATTTCCTGGAAATAGATCGTGCATTTGTAGTGCACGTGGTGCAATTGAGCTGGGCCGATTAGCGGATAGACGCGAGGCGGGTCGATATAGTCGGCGATCTTGTCTTTCACGATCCGCACGTTGTTTCGCGACCGCTCGTAGAGCAGCGGAAAGCCGCCGCGCACTGGCCGGACGCGTTCGAGCGATCGCATCACTTCGTCGTCGCTGGGGGTGTCGACGCCCACGTCGGGAGCGCCCGGGGCGATCGGGCCTAAGATCGGCGCCTTCTTGTACTTTTCATTCCAGATGAAACGCTGTTCTTGAGCGTCTTGGAAATACGGGCTGACCGGAATCGGGATCGAGAACGCTCCCAAATTCGGCCCCAACTCGGTGATCCAGAAGCAGCCGGTGTTGGTGAGAGCCACCATGGCGAACAGCAGGCCGGCGCCCCAGAGCGATTTCCTAGACATGCACAAGACTCCTCGATCTGAATTTCCATCGGTTGCGCTTCGCAGCTTGCAGACAGCCGCGTTCCAACCGACCCATTTCGTAGCGGGTCGTTGCGTGGCGCAAACCGGCTGTACGAAAGTTACAGCTAGTTATCGTGTCAAACTGTGCCGAACTTGCGGGATTTTCCGTGCGTGCCGAAAAAATCGTTGCTAGCCCAACTTCCCCAACGGTTGATGTAAGTGCTTGCGCCGCAACGGATGGCCTGTCCGTTTTTCCACTACCAAGGCGCGCAGCTCGCTCAGTTCTTCCAAGACCCGTCGCGGTTCGTTTCCCAACTCCGCTTTCTGGCAGAGCTGGCCCAGGAACTTCCGCAGCACGAAGGCCAGGAAGCAGACCAGGATGTGGGCCAGCACGCGATCCTCCTTTTGATGCCACGCCGGACGTAGCGACAGATGCTTGGCCGTAACGCGATTCCATCGTCGCGACAATCTCCTGCAGAGTCGTCGAATCGTGCCGATTTCCGGCAAACACCTCGTAGCCCAACGGCAAGCCGCAACGCGTCACCACCAAGCCGATGCAGACTTGTTTGCAATCGGAGCGATGGTCGCGTGAGTAACCACGTTTCGCCGAGGGATTGGCATTGGCTTGTCCTTCGAAGTACGTACTGGTCACGTCGTAGAGCAGCAGGTCGTATTCGATGGCGAACAACTCACCGAAGCGTTGCTTGAGAAAATTTTCCAACGCTTCCTTGTGCGGCAACAGAGCATCCCGGGCCGCGGTACAGGCGATTGTCGTCCACCTTGTCGACGGGAACACCCAACAGATCCGCCAGCGCGCTACGCCGATAGAAGTTCTCGGCAATGTGGAGTTCGCTCGACGGTTCGCAGAGTCTGCCGATGACCAAGATCAGCGCGGTCAGCGACCACGGTATGTGTTCTTGACCTGCCGGAAGGGCCTGCTTGAGAAATTCGTGCAGTCCGAGGTTGCAGCCGTTTGCCGACAATTCTCGCGTCGCACGTTTCGGAGCCTCTACGTCAACTCGCCGGCCGGCACTCGCAGACAGCGCTCGCCAGTGCCACACCAACCGACTCACAGTCTCACAGCCTCACAGCCTCACAGCCTCACGGCCTCATGCCACGAAGTTTTTCCAAGAAGCGGCGCAAATCCGGCGGCAGGGGCATCGTGAAGCGGAGTTGTTCGCCGCTATGTGGGTGTTCGAAGCCGAGTTCGGCGGCGTGCAGGGCCAGGCGCGGGGCGCCGCTCTTATCCGTCGTCGGGCGGCCGCCGAGCGGGTGGCGATAAATCTTTTCGCCGCAGACCGGATGGCCAAGCTCCGAAAGGTGAATGCGAATCTGGTGCGTGCGGCCGGTTTGCAGGCGGCATTCCAGCAGCGTGTATTTGCCGCCGGCCAGTTGCTCCAGCGGCCGGACGTGCGTCACCGCAACCTTGCCGACATCGGGCTGCTGCGTGCTGCCGCGCCTGCCATCGCCCCGGTCGCGAACCAGATTGGTCGAGATCGTTTGCGCCTCGACCGCGCCTTCGACAATCGCCAAGTAGCGGCGGTGTGTCGTGTGCTCGCGAAACTGCTCGGCCAGATGGCGCTCCGCCTTGGCGGTGAGCGCGAAAACCATCAAGCCGCTCGTGTCGCGATCCAAGCGATGCACGGCCCGAACCGGCACCGGCACGCCCCTTCCACGCCGGCGGGCATCTAGCTTGGCCACGACACGGGAAAGCATTTCGTCGAGCGTCGGTTGCATCTGCCGGCGGTGTGCAGACCAATTGCGTTCCTCGCGATGCCGGTTCGAAGTTAGGCCCGAGGGCTTTTCGACGACCACGACATGCTCGTCGAGATGCACGACTTGCACATCTTGTTCGCGGGCGGTCGGGGCCGCGGATTCGGGCAGAATTTTCACGACATCTTGCAGTTTCAGCCGTCGCCCGGCATCGACGCACAAATTGCCGCTGATCATCACATGCCGCGATCGCATGAGCTGACGAATCTCGCCCCACGACTTGCCCGGCAACCATCGCCGCAGCGCAGCCGCGATCGTGGCATTTTCCATATCGGGCAAAACCCGAAAAATCTGCGCTGCCATAGTCGCTTATTTCGATTCAGCCATAATGAACTGTGTGCCACATCCGCGGCCGAGTCACGGTCTACTCCTCCCTCGCCCCTCGCCCCTCGTCCCTCGCCCCTACCTTCACGCCTTCATCCTCGATCCAATACGGAATAATCTCTTCGCTGCACGCGCTGCCGCGATGCTTGGCGATATACATGGCTCTAGCCAGCCGGCTTCCTTCGCGCACCCGACCCAGGTAGATCACGGTGTTGGCATTCGACAGCACATCCCCTTCGTCGAGCGGCCGGCCGATCAGATCTTCGAGCATCGTTTCGCGAGTCGTGGAGAGCAGCAGGCAGCCGATCTCGCGGAAGTCGTAAGCGTGGCGATCGACCTCGGCCTGGTTGACCCGAAAGTGTTCGCGCAGCAGATCGCGGGCGACCCAATCCGATTCCTTGCGGAGAATCTGATGATAAATGTATTCGAACAACTCGAACTGGATCGATTCCGCGGGCCGATCGACCGGCTCCATGCCGTCGATCACCGCCCGGCGAACGCCTCGGATGAAATTTCCGTAGAAGAAGGAGATCGCCGCGGTGAGCCGCTTGGTGAGATCGGCTTTCCAATCGAGCCATTGGTCGAAATCGAGATCCTGCCGCGTCACACGGCGACCCGTTTGTTGGAAGACGTTCAGGTAATCGCCGCATGGAGTGTCGGACTGCCAAAGTTGTTCGGCGGCGAGCGGGGCCTCGGCCGGCATGGCGTGAAGCTGCCAGCCATAGCGTGCGGCGGCATAAGGGCCGTGGTTCTGCGAATCGCCGCGCGACGACATATCGAACACGATTCCGCGCCGCCCTTCCTGCTGCTGGCCGGCTTGAAGAAACGCCAGCCCGAGTTGCGTTTTGCCGATGCCGGTGGCTCCGGCGAGCACGGTGAGCGTGCCCGGAAAAAGGCCGCCGCCGAGGGACTGATCGAGCGCCGGAATGCCGGTCGTTTGCCGCTTGGGTGGATTCATCGGATTAGTATATCCGCGGCTGCGGCGGCTGGCACTGGGCAAGGCTTGTCCCTGCCACTCGCAGGCGTGAGGGATGTGCCACTGGCCAGCGCAGTCGGCCAGTGTGAACCGCGAAATGGGGCTGCCTTCGCTTGCGAAAATCGTCCTATAGAGTGCCCGGCGCGGCGGGGCTGGCACTGGCCGACTGCGCTGGCCAGTGGCACACGGATAGTCGCCTGGCAATTCTATTTAGCTCGGCCAAGGGCTATACTCGGCGAGCCGGACGTGTCGAGTCCGAACTCGGCGAGATCACGGCCAACCGTGCGAGATCAAACAGGAGCCATCGATGCGAATGTGGAAATTAGTCGTCTTTCTTTCGGCGGCATTCGGGATCGGCGGTTCGCCCGCGACGCTCTTCGCTGCCGAGCCGATCGCCTTCATGGTCAAATTTCCGGTCGGCGAGGCCGATCGCCAGACGAATAGTGTCGATATCGATCAGACCGTCTCTAGCGACGCCATCCCCACGCCGCAAAACATTTCGATCAAGCTTTCGGCGAAGACTTTGCTCAAGCCGATCAAATCGGATGCGACAGGCAGCCTGGTCGAAGTCACCTATGAAGGGGTGAAAATGTCGGAGTCGGTCGCGCGCGTCTCGGGCGAGCTCGATAAAGCCCTGGCGACGATTGTCGGCCAAAAAATCACGTTGCATTTCACCCCTGCCGGACGGGTCGACAAAGTCGAAGGCGTCGATGCGATCGTCGCCAAGCTGCCGGCAGGCGAGCAACAAGCGGCCGCCAAGCGGTTTCTCGATGCCGAACATATCAAGGAGGAATACAATACTCCGTTTGAGCAGTTGCTGCCGCTGAAGCCGGTGAATATCGGCGATGCCTGGGACACCGAAATCTCGCTCAAGGCGTCGATTGCGGAAATCAAAGTCAAAAGCCACGTGAAGTTCGCTGGGATCGACGAGCGCGACGGACACAAAATTGCCCGGCTCGAATTCACCGGCACCGGCGCGCTGCAGCCGTCCGCCGCCTTGACCGCCCACCAATCGGCGGTGGATCGCTTGGCTCAAAATGGCACCGCCCAGTTCGATCTCACCCGCGGCTGGCTGATCTCGGAATCTGTCGACCAGCAAATGAAAGTGACCACGCAACTCAAGGCCCCGGGCGGCAAGAGTGTAAGCCTGAAGATCGACCAAACCGTAAAATCGCGGACCACAACAACTCCCGCGACGGCCGGCAAGTAAGGAAGCTGGCCGCGTCGCCGCTTCCGTCCTGGCGGTTCCGCGTGGCCTTAAGAAACCGCTCGTTCTGGCTGTGAATTCGCCGGCGGGATGCGTTCCATGTTCTTCAATCCTCGAAACCTGATTGCTTGGCTGGCGCTTTTGGCGCTCGTGGGCGCGACGGTGTGGGCATTATCGTTCTCGCCCGATGCTCCGGCCGATTTCACATTCGCCAACGAAGCAGAGGTCAAATCGGTAGATCCGGCCGTCGTCAACGGACAGCTCGAAGGCCGAATCGTCGATTGCTTGTTCGAAGGGCTGACGCGCTGGGACCCAAAAACGCTCGAGCCGCGTCCCGGTGTCGCGGAAAGCTGGGATATTTCTCCCGACAAGAAGACCTACACGTTCCACTTGCGGCACGATGCCCGCTGGTCCGACGGTTCGCGCTTCACCGCCGCCGATTTTCTCTATTCGCACCGCCGGGCACTCGACCCCCAAACCGGCTGCACGTATTCCTACATTTATTACACGATCAAGAACGCGCGAAAATACAACACGCTGCGCGTCGAGCCCGGCGATCCGGTCGAGATCGAGCGGGACGATCGTCCGCCGGGCGCGCTGGAATACGCCCGCGGCAAGCTGCTGCACGGCAAGCTGCTGAGCGTCGATCCGCCGTTTCCGAAGGACGAAGCGAGCGGCGGCGACGACGACAGCGCACCGCCGAAGCGCGCCTACGTCGTCGAAATCGACGGCAAGAAGCGAACGTTCCGACCCGGCGGCGATTCCGAAGGCTGCAAAACCGTGCTGCTGGATTTCAAGCAAGTCGGCCTGAAGGCGCTGGATGATTACACGTATCAAATCACGCTGGAAAACCCGACCGCCTATTTCCTGCAAGTCACCGGCATGTTTCCGCTCTATCCGGTCCAGCAGAAATGCGTCGAGACGTTCGGCTATCCCGGCTGGGTGTCCACGGAGCATCTCGTCAGCAATGGCCCGTTTCGGATCGGGAGCCGAAAAATTCGCGAGCGGATGCGGCTGGTGAAGAGCGACACCTATTGGGGCCGAGATGACGTGAAACTCAACACGATCGATGCATTGGTGATCGAATCGCCCACCACGGCCTTGAACCTCTACCTGACGGGAAAAGTGGACTGGATCACCGCTCCGCCGCCCGCGATTGTCCCGGAATTGCTTGCGGCGAAGCGCGACGATTTCCATCCGCTTCCGGAATTCACGATTTTTTTCTATCGGCTGAACCTGAAGCGTCCGCCGCTCGACAATAAGCTGGTTCGCCAGGCGCTGAACCTGGCGATGAACAAGCAAGCGATCGTGGATGGCGTGACGAGGGCCGGCGAGGTCGTGGCCCGCAGCATCGTGCCGCCGGTGATCCGCAATTATCCGCACTACACCGGATATCAGCCCGGCCTCTGCGGCGAATACGACCCGAAAAAAGCTGCCGAATTATTTGCGGCGGCGGGCTATCCCGGGGGCCGCGGGCTGAAAAAGATTCCCGTGCTCTGGAATTCCAACAGCGAGGTCCGGGGGATGGTTTCCGAAGTGATGCAACGCCAATGGAAAGAGACATTGGGGATCGACATCGGTCTGGAAAGTCAAGAGTGGCAAACCTACCTCAGCAGCACGCAAACAGGGGATTACTCGATTGCCGCCTGCGGCTGGATCGGCGACTATATCGACCCAAACACGTTCTTGGACATGTTCGTCACCGGCGGGGCCGACAACCAAACCGGCTGGAGCAACGCCAAATACGACGCATTGATCGCCGCCGCCGCCAAGGAGCAAGACGAGCAAAAACGCTTGCAGGATTTCCACGACGCCGAGCAGATCCTCATGGATGAAATGCCGGTGATCCCGGTGTTTGTATTGGTGACGCGGAACATGGTCCGGCCGTATGTGCATGGGTTCTTCGAAAACGCGCTCGACACGCATCCGCTGGGCCGGGTGTGGGTCGATGCGGCGGCTCGCAATCGGTTTATGCAGACGGAGGGGCCGCGTTGATCTGGTTCATCGTCAAGCGTCTGCTCTGGATGGTGCTCACCGTCTGGGTGGTGTTCACCGTATCGTTTCTGTTGATGCATGCCGCGCCCGGCGGGCCGTTCGACAGCGAGCGAAAGCTCCTGCCGGAAATCAAGGCCAATATCGAGCATCGCTATCATCTCGACGAGCCATTGCTTTCACAGTATTTCCACGAGATGTTTCGCGATCTGCACGGCGATTTGGGCTATAGCTACCGGCTGGGCGATTTTTCGGTGAACCAAATCATCGCCGCCGGCTTGCCACGCTCCGCCACGCTCGGAATTCTGGCGCTGGCGTTCGCCGTTACGCTCGGTTTTTCGGCCGGCGTGGTGTCGGCCGTGCGCCGCGGCGGCTTTTGGGATTTCACGCTGATGTCGCTGGCCACCATCGGCATTGCGCTGCCGAGCTTCGTGATCGCCGGGCTGGCGATCATGCTGTTTGTATTCATCTGGCCGATCTTTCCCGCAGCCGGTTTCGGCTCGCTGCGGCAGGCGATCTTGCCGTCGCTCTGCTTGGGCGCTCCGTTCGCCGCCGAAATCGCCCGGCTGGTGCGCACCGGAATGCTCGACGTGCTTGGGCAAGACTACATTCGCACGGCCTACGCCAAGGGCCTGACGACGCCGGCGGTGATTTTGCGCCACGCGATGAAAGGGGCCGTGCTGCCGCTGGTTTCGTATCTCGGCCCAACGATCGTCGACATCCTCACCGGCTCGACGATCATCGAGCAGATTTTCGGCATCCCCGGGCTTGGCTACCACTTCGTCCAATCGGCCCTCGATCGCGACTACACGTTGGCGATGGGCGTCGTGCTGTTTTACACCGTGTTGCTGTGCGGGATCAACCTGTTGGTCGACATCGTCTACACCGTCCTCGACCCGCGAATCAAAATCGAATGAACAATTCCACCCCGATCACGAGCGTGTGTCGGTTTTTCGCCGCGGTCCCAGGCGTAAGCGCCTGGGCTAGAGAAAAGCGACGACTCGTCGCCCCCCGCGTGATACGCTGTGCCGCACCTACTCGACCTTCTCCGTCTGCTCCGCGGCTCCGCGTCTCCGCGTGAGCAAATTGAATTTCCAAATGACCGACCATACAGACCCGCTGCCGGCCCCGCATCGACTCGACGACCCCGTCGACGTGGAGCGCTATGCGCGGCTGTTGGCCGAGGCGGATCGGAACCGCGGCGTTTCTCCGGCCCGCGAGGCGTGGCAGCGATTGCGGCGGAATCGGATTGCGATTGTCGCCCTCGGGTTCTTGGTCCTATTGGCGCTTGCCGCCGTGCTGACACCGCTCTTGCCGCTTCAGCCGCCGAGCCAAACCGCGACAGCCAAAAGTTTCGAGCCGCCGAAGATTTGGCCGCTGTTCGTCCATTCGCCGGAAATCGCCCCCGAACCGCAGCCGGGCGATCCTGCCACGCCTGCCGGGGCAACGCCACTCTGGATCGAAAAGCAATTTCCCCAGCTTGGCCCGATCGATCGGCGGTTGGTCGAGGCGCGAGTCTGGCTGTTCGGCCGCTGGTCGCTCAATAGCCTATTCGGGCGCGACGAGTTGGGGCGCGATCTGTTGGCCCGCGTCGTGTGGGGCGCCCGCATTTCGCTGATGGCCGGATTGGTCGGGGCGCTCGTGTCGCTCCTGATCGGCGTTTCGTATGGTGCGATCGCGGGCTACGCGGGAGGCCGTGTCGACAATCTCATGATGCGCGTGGTCGATGTGCTCTATTCCGTCCCGTTCATCTTCATCGTGATCTATATCAACACGATCCTCAGCGGCCACGAAACGCAGCTTTGGCTCGACGAGCATGGAATCAATCGCATCACGGTCTTTTATGCCGTGATCGGGCTCGTCTATTGGCTCACGATGGCTCGGGTGGTTCGCGGGCAAGTGCTGTCGCTCAAACACGAACAGTTCGTCGATGCGGCTCGAACGATCGGCGCGAGCCGCGGGCGGATTATTTTCCGGCATATCGTGCCGAATGTGCTGAGCGTCGTGATCGTGTATCTGACGTTGACGATTCCGCGTGTGATGTTATTCGAGGCGTTCTTGTCGTTTTTGGGTTTGGGCGTGCAGCCGCCGGATGTCTCGTGGGGACTGCTGGCCAATGCCGGATTTCGCGTGATCACGCCGATCAAAATATTTTGGTGGCTGTTCCTGTTCCCGGCCGCAGCAATCGGAATGACGCTGTTCTCGCTGAATTTCCTCGGCGATGGCCTCCGCGACGCCCTGGATCCGCGCTTGAAAAATAAATGACCGCCCCCAAGCCCAGGGAAGGCCCGGAAAGCGTTCTCCACTTGGAAACGTGCTCCAGGCCTTCCCTGGGCTTAGCCCTGCTCTCACCTCTACCTTTCCGATGCCTCTTCTCGATATCCGCGACTTGCATGTGCAATTTCACACCGATCGTGGCGTGCTGCGGCCGGTCGACGGCTTGTCGCTGGCGGTCGAACCGGGAGAAACAGTTGGCCTCGTGGGCGAGAGCGGTTCCGGCAAGAGCATGACCAGCCTGGCTGTGATGGGGCTTGTGCCGCCGCCCGGGCGAATCACCGCCGGCCAAATTCTCTTCGAAGGGCGCGATCTGCGGCCGCTTGCCGCGCGCGAACTGGCCCGCATCCGCGGCAATCGCATCGCGATGGTTTTTCAAGACCCGATGACGTCGCTCAATCCGTTTCTCACCGTCGCGGAGCAACTCGCCGAAGTCACCCGGCTGCATCTCGGCTATGGGCGGCGGCAAGCGATCGATCATGCCGTGGAAATGCTGGGCCGCGTCGGCATCCCGGGTGCCGAGCGGCGCGTGTTCGATTATCCGCACCAATTTTCCGGCGGAATGCGGCAACGCGTGATGATCGCGATGGCACTCTCTTGCCGGCCCCAATTGCTCATCGCCGACGAGCCGACGACGGCCTTGGATGTCACCATCCAAGCCCAAATTCTCGAACTGATCGTCGAATTGCAGCAGAGCGAAGGGATGGCCGTGATTCTGATCACGCACGACTTGGGTGTCGTGGCCAATAGTTGCAAACGCGTGGCAGTGATGTATGCCGGCCGGCTGGTTGAACAGGCGCCGGTCGATGATTTGTTCGCCCATCCGAAACATCCCTACACGCTCGGGCTATTAGAATCGATTCCGCGCATCGACGCGGCCCAGGCCCAACTCACGCCGATTCCCGGCCAGCCGCCCGATCTATTGGCGTTGCCACAGGGCTGCAAATTCGAGCCGCGCTGTTCGCATGCCATCGACCGCTGCAAGTGTGAAGACCCGCCATGGTTCGGCAGTGGCGAGCAGCGGTTCCGTTGTTTCAACGAAGTGAAACAATCGCCGGCCGATTCGCTCTCCACCAAGGCGACATGATCGGTATGTGTGATCGGTATGGATGGCCATGTCCACGGTTTTGCGTAGGCATACCGCAACGGAGCACGCAGCCGTGGCAGCAGACAAGTGCGAGCAGCCGATTGTCAACCGTTCGTCGATAAGGTATGCTGCGCGCCGAAGCCCACCATTTAATTTCTCGACCCGGAAAAGGAGTTTGAGCCATGGCTTACACCCTCCCGCCGCTGCCCTATGCCTACGATGCTCTCGAGCCCTACATCGACAAGATGACGATGGAAATCCATCACGATAAGCATCATGCCGCGTATGTGGCGAATCTCAATAAGGCCATTGAAGGGACTGACCTGGGCAATCAGCCGGTCGAGGAACTGATCGCGCATCTCGACAAGGTGCCGGAAAAAATTCGCACCACCGTTCGCAACAACGGCGGCGGACATGCCAATCACTCGGCATTTTGGCTAATGATGGCCAAGGGAAAAGGCGGCAAGCCGACCGGAAAGCTCGCGGAAGCCATCGACCGCGAAATCGGCGGTTTCGAAAAATTCACCGAGCAGTTTACACATAATGCCATGGGACGCTTCGGCAGCGGCTGGGCATGGCTCTATATCGACAGCAAAACGGGCAAGCTGATGGTCGGCAACACGGCCAATCAAGACAGTCCGTTGATGGAAGGCAACACGCCCGTGCTGGGAATCGACGTATGGGAACACGCCTACTACTTGAAGCACCAGAATCGCCGGGCGGAATATGTGGCCGCGTTTTACAATGTGATCAATTGGGACAACGCGGAAGAGCGCTACGCCGCCACGACGAAATAGCCGCGGCGCGAATGTGCGCCCAAGCCCAGGGAATGCGGCCAACGTTCTTTCTATAGGGAGACGTTTCGTCCGCCTTCCCTGGGCTTCTTCGTTTCCCCCCCGCAGCGGTCCCTTCGCCTTCTTTTTCCGAGCCGCCGAGCACACATGAAAGTATCCCCGCGCGCTCTTGCTGCCTTTGCCCTGTCGGTGTGCATTGCCATTTGCAACACATCGGCCGCCATGGGTGCGGCGCCGGATGCCAACTCGCCGCAGCGACTCGAGCAATTCCGCCGCCGCGTCAGCCATATTATCGTCATCTACCAGGAGAATTGGAGTTTCGACGGGCTGTATGGGAAATTTCCTGGTGCCGACGGGCTGGCTGACGCAGGCAAGGCGGCGACGCAGCTCGACAAACAAGGAGTGCCGTACAAAACTCTTCCAAGACCGATCGGACTGGTGAAAAAAGGCCCCAAGGGAACCGTGGATGGCCGATTTCCGGCTGACTTGCCGAACGGCCCGTTCGATCTGGCTCGATTCGTTCGGCCGGAGGATCGGACCGGCGACTTGATCCACCGCTTCTATCACGAGCAGTTGCAGATAGACGGCGGCAAGATGGACCGCTATGTCGCCTGGACCGACGCAGCCGGTCTGACAATGAGCTACTACGACGCGACCGATCTCCCCGAGGGAAAGCTGGCCCGGCAATACACGCTCTGCGATCATTTTTTTCACGCGGCATTCGGCGGCTCATTTTTGAACCATATCTGGCTAATCGCGGCCGCATCGCCGAAGTATCCCGATGCCCCGCGCGGCATGTATTCCGATCCCGATCCGGCGCACCTCAAAGATGCCCAGTTAACCCCCGACGGCTATGCCGTGAATACGATGCTCTCGGTCAACCTGCCCCACTATCACGACAAGAACGGAAAAGACACGAGCGCCGCCAAGCCCGACCAACTGCTGCCAAACCAAACGATGCCGACCATCGGCGATCGACTGAGCGAGCAGCACATTTCCTGGGCATGGTATGCCGGCGGCTGGGATCGTGCGATGGCCGGCGATCCGGACCCGAAATTCAATGGTCTTTTCGAAATCCATCATCAGCCGTTCATCTATTTCGCCAATTACGCCGATGGCACTGCGGTCAAGCGCGAGCACCTGAAGGATGAGAAAGACATGATGGCCGCGTTGGCCGGCACGTCGCTGCCGAGCGTCGTCTTCTTCAAGCCTTTTGGCGAAGACGACGAGCACCCGGGTTATGCGTCGCTGATGCGTGGCCAGCAGCATGTCGCCGAATTGGTCGCGGCAATCAAGAAGAGCCAATACTGGGACGATTCGGTGGTGATCGTCACGTACGACGAAAACGGCGGCCGCTGGGACCACGTTGCCCCGCCGAAGAAAGACCGCTGGGGACCAGGCACGCGCGTGCCCACGATCGTCATCTCGCCGTTCGCCCGCCAGGGCTACGTCGATCACACGGAATACGACACCACGTCGATCCTGCGCCTGATCGAAGAGCGCTGGAACCTGGAGCCGCTATCCGACCGCGACCGCGATGCAGGGGATATGCTGAATGCGCTCGGGGCAATGTAGTTCAGTCGTGGTTTCGGCAGACAAGCCTGCAACTCACCGCTGCGAAGAATCGATCGGCGACGCGGGGCGGCGTTCGCCGTGATGCGGCGGAACCACTGCAGGATTCAAAGTCGCTTGCCGTGGCATTGGTGCTCAATCGGGTGATCCAAGAATCGATGCACGACCCGGAACATCTGACGAGCCTGCGCGGCGACATTCTGCGATTTGCCGTGCAAGGCCACTTTACCCAGGTCAGCAGCCGCCACGCGCTGGATCGCTTCTATCGGATGGCGCGGAACGGAATGAATGTTCA
>DATAWG010000109.1 GCA_036267355.1 Pirellulales bacterium
CCAGTTTCTTAAACCGCTCCGCACACTAGCCCGAAGCGTTAGCGAGGGAGCGCGCCGAGGGGGTTCTTCCTCGCTAACGCTTCGGGCTAGTGTTCTTACGCCTTTCCGAGGATTCGCAGATCGTCGACCATCGTGCAGCGGCGCTGGCGGGTAAACGTCAGCGGGGTGGTGACGCCTTCGCCGGTCGGCGTGGCCACCGAGAACGACAAATAGCCTTCGCCGCCGAGGCCCAAGCCGGCCATGCATGGGCCATTCTTGATAAACAACGTCGTGTCCATCACTCGGCCCATGTGCGTCATGTTGCGGACGTTGTTCGAGTGGATGATCGCGGTGTGGCGAAATCCGTGTTCATAGAACTTCGCTTTTTCGATCGCTTCCCCGACATCGCGGCAGCGGACGAACGGCACGAACGGCATCATCTGCTCGACCGACACGAACGGATTGTGTTCGTCGGTCTCGCCGAACAGCAACTCGACGTCGGGCGAGATTTGCTTGCCGATGCCGCGCGCCAACACCGCCGCATCTTGTCCCAAGAATTCCTTGGCCGGCACATCGTGTTGGTCTTTCCCCTCGCCGACGCTGGCGATGGCGACGCGTGTCAGGGCGTCGACTTCCTTCGCCCCGAGCCGCACGGCCCCGGCCCGATCCATCGCCGCCATCATCTTGTCGAACACGTCGCCGACGACGAACACTTCCTTTTCCGCGATGCACAATAGATTGTTGTCGTACGCGCCCCCTTGGATGATGCAGCGGGCGGCGCGGTCGAGATCGGCTGTTTCATCGACGACGACCGGTGGATTGCCCGGCCCGGCCACGATTGCCCGTTTCGAGCTGCGCAGCGCCGCGCGGGCAACGGCCGGCCCACCGGTGACGCAGATCAGCTTCACGCCGCGATGATTGAAAATCGCATCGGCCGATTCGATTGTCGGTTCGGCGATCACGCAAATCAGGTTGTCGATTCCCAGGTCGCGATAAATCGCCTGGTTGAATCGCCGCACGCCCTCGGCAGCGACGCGCTTGCCGCTCGGATGCGGATTGACCACCATCGTGTTGCCCGAGGCAATCATGCTAACGGCGTTGCCGGTGATTGTCGGCAAGGAATGGGTGACGGGCGTAATCGCTCCGATTACGCCAAACGGAGCGTGTTCGATTACCGCCAGCCCGTTGTCGCCGCTGAACACCTCGCTGGTCAGAAATTCGACGCCGGGAGTGCGCTCGCCGAGTGTTTTCAGCTTTTCGATTTTGTGCGGCAACCGGCCGATCTTGGTCTCTTCCATCTCCATCGTGCCCAGCTCGACTGAATCGTCGATCGAGATGCGGCGGATATGGTCGATGATGCGGCGGCGATCGGCAATGCTCCGTTCGCTTAGTTGCTCGAATGCCTCGGTGGCCGCGGCAACGGCATCGTCGACGCAGGTGAAGACGCCGTGCCGGCCGGTGAAGCTCGATCCGTTCGAGGCATGGGCCCGCGGGCCGAGTTGCGAAAGCACCTGCTCGACCACGGAGCGAATCAATTCTTCGGTCGCTTGCATGGAAGATAATTCCGTTGGGTGGCTAAGGATCGGCCGAAAAATAAGTTCCGTTTGTTTTGAACTCCCTCACCCTGCCCGCTCCCGCAAGCTGCGAGGGCTGTGAAGAAGTTATTGTTCGGACGAGCCGAATTGGGTTGCCGCTACGACGTTTCTCTTTCGAAGACGCATTGGCTGTCGACATGCACTTTGTCAACGATGCCGATGATGACGGTGTCGATCGGCAAGCTCTTGGTTTCCGGCGTGAGCCGGGCGCTCGAGCCCTGGGTAATCAGCACGAACTCGCCCTGGCCGGCGCCGACCGTGTCGACCGCCACGAACGTCCGGCCGGTGGTCACCAGCGACCCGCGTTGTTGCGGTTCGAGCCGATATGGTTCGACCACCAGCAGTTTATGGCCGACCATCGTGGCCACTTTCTGCGTGGCGACGACGGCCCCGGTTACCTTGGCGACGAACATGGTTGACTCCTTCGCGGTGACAATTTCCCGGCCACACTAGTCCGAAGCGTTAGCGAGGGAGCGCCGCGAGAAGGTTCTCCCTCGCTAACGCTTCGGGCTTGTGTTACGACCTCGCTAACGCTTCGGGTTTGTGTTACGACCTCGCTAACGCGTCGGGCTTGTGTTACGACCTCGCTAGCGCTTCGGGCTTGTGTCTTTTCCTTACCGGGGCTGTGGGCTTCGGGGCGATTACGCTGCCGATTCCAAAAACTGTTTGCATTGCCAGGCGACGACTAATTCTTCGTTGGTCGGCATGATCCAAAGCTGCACGCGACTGTCGGGGCCGTCGATACGGCTTTCGCCACGGGCCGACGTATTTCGTTCGGCGTCGAGCAAGATCCCAAGCGATTTGAGCCCCTGGCACACCGCACTGCGCACTGCCGCGCTGTTCTCGCCGATTCCGCCGGTGAAGACGATCGCGTCGGCCCCGCCGAGTTCCACGAGATAGGCGCCCAGGTAGTGCCGCACGCTGGTGGTGAATATATCCAGCGCCAATTGCGCTCGCTCGTCGCCGGCCGCGGCGGCGGTTTCTAAATCGCGCACGTCGCCGCTAGTGCCGCTGATGCCAAGCAAGCCACCTTGTTCGGCCAAAACGTGCAGCACTTCGTCGAGGGATTTGCCGGTTTGCTGCACAATCAACGGCAAGGCAAACGGATCGAAATCGCCGACACGATTGTTCTGCGGCAATCCCGATTGCGGGCTCATTCCCATGCTCGTGGCCACGCTCCGTCCGCCACGAATCGCACACACCGAACTCGATCCGCCGAGATGGCAGGAGATGATCCGCAGATCGTTTGCACTGGCCCCCTCACCCCCGGCCCCTCTCCCGCCAGGGGAGAGGGGAGCTGACGGCCCGGCCCCTCTCCCGCCAGGGGAGAGGGGAGATGATGGCTCGGCCACTTTCCCGCCAGAGGCGAGGGGAGCTGAAGGCTCGCCGGCCACGAGCTGTGCGGTGCGCGTGGCGATATAGCGATGGCTCGCTCCATGAAAGCCCCATCGCTCGATGTGCAGCGATTCGGCCCAGTTCTGCGGGATCGCGTAATTTCGCAGCCGCGGCGGAATCGTTTGGTGAAAGCCGGTTTCAAAGGCCGCCACCAGCGGAATTCCCGGCAATCGCTCGCTGAGCAATCGCATCGCCGCGACATACGGCGGGTTGTGTGCCGGGGCGACGTGGTTCATCTCCTCCATCGCCGCGAGCACCTCCGGAGTCACTCGCTGCACGCCGCTCAGCCGGCCGCCATGCACCGCTTTGAATCCGATGGCCGACACCTCGCCCGCATCGTGCAGGCAGCCGCCGTTCGGATCCGTCAGGTGTTCCAAGCATTGTCGCACCGCGACCGCATGATCCGGCACCAGTGCCACGCCTTCGCTGCGGTTGGATCCGATCTCGGCAAACCAACGGCTCTGCGGCGCATCGGCAGCGCCCGAGCGCGAACCGATCCGCTCGACGCCTCCGCGAGCAAGCTGCCGCTCGTCGGCCATGTCGAACAGCCGATACTTGAAGCTGGTGGAGCCCAAGTTGGCCACAAGGATCTTCATCGAAGTTCGATTGGAGTTGTCGGCAGTTTGAACGGACACAACATTCGCCGGGGGCCGTGCGGACGGGGATGTTATCCCAAAAAAGCGTTGGTCAATCCTTCGGCCGGACGGGGGATGATGTGGCTGGACACTAGTTCGCCGGTTTGCGACGCGGCATTGGCGCCGGCTTCGACCGCCGCGCGCACGCTGCCGACATCGCCCGAAACGACCGTGGTGACCAGTCCGCCGCCGATCGAAACCCGCTTGACGATTTGCACGTTGGCCGCTTTGGCCATCGCGTCGGTCGCTTCGACCAATCCGATGAGCCCCTTGGTTTCGACCAATCCGATTGCACTTTGCATGTTTGAATCTTTCTGGGGAAATGAGGTTTTTCGTGGAGAGCCAATCGCGCGCTGACCGCTCTCGGTCGCTGGGGCAAAGAGCGGGGCGGACGGCACACGGAGTGTGCCTGCTACAATCAGTCGCCGCCGGCGGCTTTTTTGCCCGGCGGGGGCAGAACGATGCCGATGTCGTCGTGCGGACGCGGAATGACTTGCACTCCGACAACTTCGCCGATCCGGCCGGCCGCGGCCGCTCCGGCATCAGTCGCCGCTTTGACGGCCGCTACATCGCCGGTGACAAACGCGGTCACCAATCCGCTGCCGACTTTGTCCCAACCGAGAAACTGGACATTGGCGGCCTTCATCATCGCATCGCTCGCTTCGACAAGGGCCACGAAGCCCTTTGTCTCGATCATGCCTAATGCTTCCATCACTTTTGCCATGGTTAGCTCCAAAAAGGGGTTAGGGGCGAGGGACGAGCGCCGAGAAACGAGGACAGGAAGACTTGCTTTCTTCTCTAGTCCCTCGCCCCTCGTCCCTCGCCCCTAATAAACAGTTCTACTCTTGTTGCGTGGTCCAAATCGGCGGCGTTGCCTTCGTCGGTGTCGAGATGCACTTCCAGCTTGCTGGTGGCGTCGGCGCGCACCACCAAGTCGTCGAACACGGTCGGGCAAGGGGATTCGATTCGCAGGCTCATGCGGCCGCCGTTTTTCACGCCGTAATAGGCCGCGTGTTCGAAGTTCATGTGAACGTGCCGCTCGGCGCGGATCACGCCTTCTTTCAATTCCACGACCCCTTTCGGGCCGACCAGCACGCAGCCGGGCGTCGCCTTCACGTTGCCGCTCATCCGCACCGGCAATTCCAGGCCGAGCGAAATGGCGTCGGTGAAGGCCAATTCGACCTGCGTGTAGGGGCGCGTGGGGCCGAGCACGCGCACCGCCGGCAACATCCGCCGGCGCGGTCCGACGACCATCACCGTTTCCTCGGCCGCAAAAAAGCCGTCTTGATAGAGGTCTTTCATCGGCGTGAGCTTGTGGCCAGAGCCGAACAGCGTTTCCACGTGCTCGTCGGTCAGATGGCAATGCCGGGCCGAAATGCTCACCACAAGATTCGGCGTCTGCAATTTCGCCGGTGGCTGCGGCAATTGCTGGGTCGCCCCGACGCCGGCGCCGCGGGCCGTTATGATATCGCGCACGATTCGTTCGACGCTGGAGCGGTCAAACGTGGTTGCAACGGTGCTGGACATCTTTATCTAGCCCGGCGTTCACGCCTGGCTTCCGAGGGTCCAAATCAAACTTGTTGCCCCTTCAGGGGCTAAAGCCGCAGGAGGGTAAGCCCCGTGAACGGCGCCGCAACGGTTTTTTCAGTCGGTTCGCGGTCCCAGGCGTGAACGCCTCGGCCACGTGAATCATTTGCTTTCAGCCGGAGTATCCATTGGTTTTTCCGCGATCAGCACATTCAGTCCGGCGTCGCTTAACCGCTGCGTCCACTTCGCTTCAATTTCGTCGTCGACGATCAGGCAATGAACGGCATCCAAGGGACACAAATTCGCGAGGCTTTGATGGCCGAATTTCGTGCTGTCGGCAACGACAATCACCTCCTCGGCACAACGCATCATGGCCCGTTCGGTTTCCACCAGCAGCAGATTGCTGTTGAAAAACCCCCGCTCGTTGATCCCCGCCACGCTCAGGATTGTCTTGCGAACGCTCAGGCCGGCGAGCATGTGGTTGGCATAGGGGCCGAGCGTCACGCCGGTCCGCGGATACACATAGCCGCCGAGCACTACTAAGTCCGTATTCGCGGCCGAGGCGAACAGGTTCGCCACCGGGAGCGAATTGGTGACGATCTGCAAGGGCCGGCCGACGAGCAACCGGGCCACCTCGTAGGTCGTCGAGCCGCCGTCGAGCAGGAGCGTATCGCCATTCTGCACCAACTGGCTTGCCCGCTGCGCGACCAGCCGTTTCTTGTCCCATTGCGCGGGTTGCCGCTCATCGAAAGGGGGGAGCTGTGGCGAAGTGCCGGTGTAAAACACCCCGCCGTGCGTCCGTTTGGCGGAGCCGATCCCTTCGAGCTGATCCAAATCACGACGGATCGTCGATTCGGAAACGCCCATTTGGTCAGCCAATTCGGGTAGCGACGCAAACCCCCGCATTCGGACGAGTTCGAGCAGTCGGTTTCGCCTTTCTTCGGCCAATGCCACCGGGAAAACCCTCCGAGCTCGTTCCTCTTGATAGAGTTTGACATAAAACTATCACCAATGCAAGCAAATTGTTGCGTACATATGAAAGATTCAGAAATTCGCTCACGAGTTTGTCACCAACCCGGAAAACTCGGGCCTCTTAGGCGGCCAATATGGGCACAAATCGGCGATCATTCTCTCTGGCCGCGATTCTACTTCGTGAAGACGATGGAAGAAAAATGCCACATTCTTCCAGGAATTCAGGGCTTGGCGATTTGTTCTATCATTTCGCCGAGCAGCTCCATCGGCAGCCCGATCACATTCGACTCGCTGCCTTCGAGCACCTTCACCCAGCCCAGGCGATCTTGATAGCCGAATCCGCCGGCTTTGCCTTCCCATTGCCAGCTTTCGACATAGGCGGCCAGATCGGCCGGGGACAGATGGTCCATTTTCAGTCGCGTCATGGCAATGCGGATCAGCGGATCGCGCTCCGGCAGTTTCCAGAGGCAGACGCCGCTCAGTACTCGGTGCTCGCGTCCGCTGAGCATTTCGAGCATCCGCCGCGCCAGCGATTCGTTTTCCGGCTTGCCGAGCACCTGTCCATCACATTCGGCGACGGTGTCGCAGGCCAGAATCAGTCCCTGGCCGACTTGAACCGCCACGTCCGACGCTTTCTCCAATGCCAGCCGGGCGACTAGTTCAGCCGGGCTCTTTCGGCTACAAATTCCGCATTCGTCGACATCCAGCGGCGGCACGATCTCGAATTCATAACCCGCCGCGGCGAGCAACTGCCGCCGTTGCGGCGATCGGCTTGCCAAGATCAGTTTGGGTCGGCGTGGAGGCATGGGCTGTCCGAATCGCTGTGCTGGACCATCGGCATCCGGAATCGTTTCGGTCCCTATCGTACCGCAATGCGGCGGTGCGGCGGAACTGGTGGAAACCGCGATGCGCGGCCGGTTCTGCAAACTTGCCACGGCCTTTCGCCGTGGCGGGCGGTCGATTAGACTGGATTCTATTCCCCCCACCGCCCCGGTCTTTACAGTCGCCCGCATCCACACCGCAATGCGATGCAGATCGAGCAACTTAATCATTATCTAGACCATCCTGCCGAGTCCGATGGCTGGCTCAGTCCCTGGCAATTAGGCGATATCCGGCGCGGGCACGGCAACCTTGTGCGCATGGCCACCTCCGGCCTGACGCTCGATCTGCTGGCCACGATCTGCGATCAATTGGCCGAGCATCTGCCGCGCGTCAGCGATCCCGATATGGCGCTGAACAACGTCGATCGGTTCGTGAGTTCGGCGCGAAACCCGCTGTCTCTCGGTTCGCTGTTCGAGCGCGATCCCGAGGCGCTGCCGACGCTGTTGCAGATCTTTTCGACGAGCCAGTATCTCAGCGATCTGATCATCACCGATTCGGAAAGCTACGATCTGCTGCGGATGACCGAAGGCCAAGCAGTCGGGCGCGATCTGCTGGTCGAAGAACTACAAGCCGAGGTGGCCACGCTCACCGATGAATTGATGGTGATGGCGGCGCTGCGGCGGTTCAAGCGCCGCGAAACGTTGCGGATCAGCTACGGCGACATGATTCGCGGCCAGCGGTTGGAAACCGTCACTCGTCAAATCTCTTATCTCGCCGATGCGATTCTCGAAGCGGCCGTCGCCGGGGCGCGGCGCAATCTTGAAGCGAAGCGCGGCATCCCGCGCGGCCCCGACGGCGAGCGAGCTCAATTCGTTGTGATCGCGATGGGAAAGCTCGGCGGCGTGGAGCTGAACTATTCGAGCGATATCGACCTGATCTTTCTCTACGACGTCGACGGCACGACCGACGGCCTTCGGCCGATCGCCAATAGCGAATTTTTCGGCCGCCTGGCTCGCGAGGTCGTGCGGTTGCTGACCGAGCCGACCGAGTTGGGTATTTGCTATCGGGTCGATTTGCGGTTGCGGCCGGAAGGGGAGCATGGTCCGGTCGTCATCAGCCTCGAAAGCGCGGTGCACTATTACGACCTGTTGGGCCGAACTTGGGAGCGGCAGGCGTTCGTCAAAGCCAGGCCCGTGGCCGGCGATCTGGAATTGGGGCAAGAGCTGCTCAAGCAACTCGAGCCGTGGATCTATCGCCGGTATTTGAGCCGAGCCGACATCGCCGGCATCAAGGCCCTCAAGCGGCGGATCGAAAAGCGCAGCGAACGGGAAGGGGCCGACGACCGCAACGTCAAAACCGGCCGCGGCGGAATTCGCGATATCGAATTCGCCATCCAATTTCTGCAACTGCTCAACGGCGGCGACTTGCCCCCCTTGCGGACCAGCAACACGCTCGACGCGATTGCCCGGCTCGAAGACGCCGGCTGCCTGACGCATCAAGAGCGGACGATCCTTGAAGACAACTACGGTTTTCTGCGCAAGATCGAGCATCGGCTGCAAATCATGTTCGACTTGCAAACGCACACGATGCCCGAGTCGCCCGAGGAATTGCGCCGGTTGGCGATTCGCATGGGCTATGGCGGCCGGCCGGCCCGGGCGGCTCTCGAGGCATTTCTCGCCGACTATAAGCAAAAGACTGAATTGAATCGCAAGATTCTCGATCACTTGCTGCACGACGCATTTGCCGACGACCATCAGCCGGAGCCTGAAATCGACTTGGTGCTCGATCCCGATCCGCCCAGCGCGCGGGTGGTGGAGGTGCTCGCGCGGTATCCGTTCCGCAATATCCACGAGGCCTATCAGAACCTGATGGCCTTGAGCCGCGAGAAGATTCGCTTTTTGTCGACGCGGCGCTGCAGGCATTTCCTGGCGGCCATCGCGCCGCGGCTTCTCAAGGCCATCGCGGTCACGCCCGATCCCGATGCGACGCTCGTGAATCTCAGCAAGGTGAGCGATTCGCTGGGGGGCAAGGGAGTGCTGTGGGAATTGTTCAGCTTCAATCCGCCGTCGCTGCGGCTGTATGTCGAGCTATGTGCGCTCAGTTCGTTCTTGTCGGGATTGCTCACCAGCAACCCGGGCATGATCGACGAACTGATGGACAGCCTGGTGTTGGACAAGCTGCCGACGCTCGAAGCAATGGAAGCCAGCCTCGGCGATCTGACCCACGCGGCCGAAGATCTCGATCCGATCTTGCATAGCTTCAAAAGCGCTCAGCAATTGCGCGTCGGCGTGCGCGATATTTTGGGCAAGGAAGATATTCATGCCACGACCGGCGCCCTTTCAGACATCGCGCTGGCCTGCTTGCGGCGGATCACGCTGCAGGAATATCAACGCCTCGCGGCAAAGCTGGGCGAGCCGCTGATCGCCACCGGCGACGACGCCGGGCGCATTTCGCAATTCGTCATATTGGCGATGGGTAAATTCGGCGGCAGGGAATTGAACTATCATAGCGATCTCGATCTCATCTTTCTCTACGAGGCCGAGGGAGTGACGTTTCATGCCCGGCGAACGCGCCGCAGCAGCGAAACCACCAACAACCAGCATTTCTTCAGCGAACTCGGGCAGCGGATCATCAAGGTGGCCAGCCAGCTTGGGCCGAACGGCCGCCTTTATGAAATCGATCCCCGGCTGCGGCCGACCGGGCGAAGCGGCGCGCTGGCCACTTCGCTCGATGAATTGCAGCGCTATTTCCTTGAGGGGCATGGGCAGCTTTGGGAGCGACAAGCGCTCTGCAAGGCGCGCGTGGTTTATGGGTCGCCGGCCGCCGCGGCGCGCACGCTCGTTGCTGTAGCCAACTCGATATACGGCATTCTTTGGCAAGCGGGCAATGCGGCCGAGATGCGGCGGATGCGGCTGCGACTGCAAGAAGCGGCCAAGCCGAACGACATCAAGCGCGGCGCCGGCGGAATCGTCGATATCGAATTCATCGCGCAAATGCTGCAACTGAAATTCGGCGCCGAAAACGAGGCGATTCGAGTGCCCGGCACTCGTGATGCGCTCGCCGCATTGCATACCGCCGGCCTGCTTTCGGACCACGATTTCAAATTTCTTATTGCCAGTTATACGACGCTGCGCACGATCGAAGGCCGCTTGCGCTTGATGACTCCCACGGCCCGAAACGAATTGCCGGACGACCCAATCGAGCAAGCCAAGCTGGCCCGGCTGCTGAACTACGCCGACACGGCGGCTCTTTTGGCCGACTGGCAATGGCTGCGCGAAGAAAATCGCAGCCGTTTCGAGCGGATTTTCGGCGAGACGTAAACCGGCCGCGTGTTCGCGCCCGCAGCGTCCGCCACTGGCAAGCGAAGTCTGCAGTGCCGGCCGGCGAGTTCGGTCACTATCAAGTAACTGCCGAATCGTGGGAACGGACGGGAGACGATGTTGGCGAGTGGTCCGTCCTGCGGCGCTCGCACTGGCCGACTGCGATGGCCAGTGGCACACCGGCACTATGCTTCCATGGCCGGCAGCATGAAGATTTTGCCGTCGCCCATGCGGCCGGTGCGGGCGATTTCGACGATGCGGCGGACGATTTCTTCCGCCCGCGCATCGTCGACCCAGAGCGTGATTTCCACCTTGGGCAGGAAGGCGAGCGAATATTCGCTGTCGCCATATTGGTCGAGATAGCTTTTCTGTCGGCCATAGCCTTTCACTTCGCTGACGCTGCACGCCTCGAGCGGCGCCCGCTTGAGCCCCTCCAACACTCGCTCAGCCAGATACGGCTTGACGATGGCGACGATTTGTTTCACAGGATGGACTGCGTCGGTTTAAGGGTCAACCACACTAGCCCGAAGCGTTAGCAAGGGCGCATTGCGATAGAACGTTGCCTTCTCTTCGATGTTGATCTATTGAGCCTGACTTAGTAAATGGAAAACACGCCCGAGATCGGTTCGGCGTTTCTCGAACTAGTTCCAAATCAATTTCCATTATCAAAGTCAGGCTCAATGGCGACGTACGCGCTGTGGGGTTCGTGTGATGTGTGATCTTGCGGCAGTTCGTTCCTCGCTTACGCTTCGGGCTAGTGTCGCCACACAAACCCGAAGCGCCCGCGACGCAGTGCTGCACACTAGCCCGAAGCGTTAGCGAGGCAGCACAACGAGCGGGTTCGTCCTCGCCAACGCTTCGGGCTAGTATAACCCGCGGGGCGCGGCCTAGCTGAAAAAGTTCTCGCCATACAAATCGAGCGGCGGTTTGGTGATCACGGTCATGTCGCCGTTGACGGTCGTCTGGCAACTGAGTCGCATCGTGTCTTCGTGGCCGATGTAGGCCATCGATAGTTTTTGCAGCCGGATTCTTTCCATGAACGTCATTGGGCCGGCGTTTTCCATCCCCTTGGTGATCAGCACCCGGCAGCTTCCGCAGGTGCTGATGCCGGGGCAGTGCAGCAGCTTGTTAATACCCGGATAAACTTGAATCCCGGCCCGCATGGCCTCTTTGCGGAGGTTGGCTCCGGCGGGCACCTGGATTTCCTTCTTCTCATTGACGAAATTGACGATCGGCATGAACCGCACACCTAAGGCTGAAAGACAGTCGAAAGAATCCCCTCGAAGCGGTCTATGGTAATGCGATAGCCGCAAAAAATCTAGCGCGACCGTAGTTCGGGCTCTCCAGCCCGACGGTAGCGCCCGGGAGCCCGCAGCGCAAGCACGGACGCCGGGGGCGATGAAAGGCGCGGACAAAGAGCCGTCTGGGTACGAACGACGAACTTCCTTGCTCGCTTCGGGCTCGGAGGGTGCCTCGCGCGGCGGGGCGCGGTAGGCGTGCGATGGTCGGCCGAAATGCCCTTCCCACGCTGCAGTCAGGCTGGAAAGCCTGGCCTACCGGACGGCTTCGACCTGCACGTTGTCGTACGACGCTTCGCCGGTGCCGCCCAAGAGGCCGATGGTGACGATCGCTTCGCGTGCTTTCGCCGGCACTCTGAACGTGCCCGACTTCTCTTGCCAATCGAACGAGCCGCGCCAAAATCCCCCCACGCATACGCTGCCGACCGATCCGCGATTCTCATCCATGAAAATCACCGCGAGCTGCGCCGTCTGATCGGGTGTCGGCCCGGGAAAAACGTCCTTGCACCGTGCCATGCACGAAATCTTCAATTCATGCACCTTGCGGCCATCGACGGCAAAACCTTGCAAGGCCCGGCTGCCGCGCCCCGGCACGTCGTTGGTGAATGTCACGCAGCGCTCGCCATCCGGAGCGCCGGGGCCGGTGACGACTTTCATCTGCCGCACGTAATACCAGCCCACCGGCTGGCCTCCGGCGCCGACCAACTGTTCGAAGCTGCCGTTGGCCAAGTGAGGATGCGCCGGGTCAGGCTTCTTCTCGCGCTTTTCTTCCGCTTCGCCGGTCATCGGCACGAAGAGCGTCGGCCGCAATGCTTCGTTGATCAGCTTGCCATTTTCCTTCTTCAACAGATGAAACACCTGCTGATACCGCTCGCCGACCGGCACGACCATCCGCCCTCCTTCCTTAAGCTGATCGATGAGCGGCTGGGGGACCGTTTCCGGCGAGCAGGTGACGATGATCTTGTCGAACGGAGCGTGCTCGGGCCAGCCGAGATAGCCGTCGCCGATCTTCGTGATCACGTTGGTATATTTCAGCCGCTTGAGCGTTTGCGCGGCGTGCCTGCCCAGCGCTTCGACGATTTCAATCGAATACACCTCTTTTACCAGCGGGCTAAGGACGGCCGCTTGATAGCCGCTGCCGGTACCGATTTCCAAAACCCGGTCGGTCGGCTGCGGGTCGAGCTGCTCGCTCATATAGGCCACCATCATCGGAGGCGAGATGGTTTGATGTTCGCCGATCGGCAGCGACATGTCGAAATAAGCCCTATCGATCAGCTTGATCGGCACGAATTCGTGCCGGGGCGTCTTGCGCATCGATTCAACGACTCGCGGATTGGTGATTCCCGCTCCCACCACCTCGTCGTCGACCATCCTATTCCGCGCTTGCTCGAACGCTTGCGGGGAGCGTCGCTGAGCCGTAGCAGCCGAGGTCCAGCAGCAGCAAGCAAGCAGCGAAGCAATCGAGCAAAGGCGGACAGCGAATCGAATCGGCATGGATCGTGGGCCCATTTGATGAGGAAAAGGCGGCACCGATAGAGTTCAACACAGTATAGCACGGCACCACGCCGAACGCTGGCATCGAAACGTCCAGTCTGCATTCAATTCGATCAACCGATTCGCCTTTTCGTGTCGAGGGCAATTTTGAAAACCAATCCCTCGGATGTTTCTTGTCGGCGCCTTCGCTTTGGTTACGGTTCCAGGGCAATGCCGATCGTTCCGGCACTCCCCGAACCGGAGCGAGGCGGCGACTGCGCTATTGGGATCAGCTCTACTCGCCGCCGGAGCAGGAGTGCGGTATACCGTATGCAGTTGGGGCCGGGGCTTTTCCGGTCAGCGGCCGACGGTTGCGTGTTCTTGGATCGATGCCGTGGGAAGGCTGCGAAATGCTCATCCTCGAAAGGGGCTCGTTTCGCCGTTCGATTTAAATTGCCATGCATGAACTTTCGATTGCCCAGAGCTTGATCGAACTAGCCTGCGAAGCCGCCGCCCGTGATAGGTGCGAGCGGGTCACGCGGCTGTTCGTTCGAGTTGGGGCGTTGTCGGGGGTCGTAAAAGAGGCGCTCGAATTTTCATTTGAGTTGGCTGCGGAAGATACGCCGTGCGCGGGAGCGACGCTCGAAATCGAGAGCGTCGGGCTGACCGTGCATTGCCCCAAATGCGATGCGACGAAGACGGTCGGCGGCGATTATCTCTTCTGCTGTCCGACCTGTGGCAGTCCGACTCCTGAGATCCTGAGCGGTCGTGAATTGGAACTTGTGTCTGTCGAGGTCGATGAATATGCCCCCGCGAATCGTTGAAGTTCGCCAGAAAATATTGAAAAAGAACGACGAACTCGCGCGCTCGATGCGCGAGGAATTCGCGCGGCGAGGCGTGTTTGTCACGAACATGGTGTCGGGGCCAGGAGCGGGCAAGACTGAATTGCTGAAACACACGCTCGCGGCGCTTCAGCGAAGCTATCGCTCGGCAGCGGTGGTCGGCGATTTGGCCACCGAAAACGATGCCCTCCGATTGGCCACGAGCGGCGCTCCGGTCAAGCAGATTCTGACCGGCACGATGTGCCATCTCGAAGCGGAAATGGTACACAGCGCGCTGCACAACTGGGATATGAGCCGCTTCGATTTCCTGTTTATCGAAAACGTCGGAAACTTGGTTTGCCCCAGCAGTTGGGATCTCGGCGAGGATTTGCGCGTGTTGCTCTTCGCCGTGACCGAAGGGGAAGACAAGCCGCTCAAATACCCGACACTGATCAACACCGCCGACGTTGTCCTGCTGAGCAAGATGGACATCGCCGACGCGGTTGGCTTCGATCTTGACTTGGCGCTGCGAAATATTCAGTTGGCCCGGCCGGGGGCGGAAGTAATACAAATCTCGGCGCGAACCGGCGCGGGGATGGACACATGGCTGGAATACTTGCGCAGGCGGCTCGAACAAAAGCGGCGCGCGATGCCGCCAGTCGAAGAATCGACCCCCCTGCTTGCAGAGCAACTTTGCGGAGAATGAGGCGGTAATTTAGGCTCAGCCCCCTCACGCTGCCTCTGCCGCGAGACGAGAGGGGTCGTCGAGGAATTATCGTTCGGTCGATCCTTAGCCAAGCCAACAACCGTTCACCCAATCACAATCAGGTGAAATTATGGTCGATACCAACGTTCCCTATGGACGCAAAACGCAGCATCCGCCGGCGGTGAAAGAAATTCATGTCGTCTGGATGACTTCGGGCTTGGGCTGCGATGGCGATTCCGTGTCGATCACCGCAGCTTCGCAGCCGAGCGTCGAAGACGTCGTGATGGGAGCGATTCCCGGCCTGCCCAAGGTGCATTTGCACAACCCGGTTCTGGCGTATGAAGTCGGCGACGATTTCATGAAATACTGGTATATGGCCTGGGAAGGGAAGCTCGACCCGTTTGTGCTCGTGGTCGAGGGGTCGATCCCGAACGAATCGATCAAGGCCGAGGGTTATTGGGCCGCCATGGGCACCGATCACGCCACCGAGCAGCCGATCACGACCAACGAATGGATCGATCGCTTGGCGCCGAAGGCGCTGGCGGTGATTGGCGCCGGCACTTGCGCGACCTATGGCGGCATCCATGCCATGGCCGGCAATCCGACCGGCGCGATGGGCCTGGCCGACTATTTGGGTTGGGATTGGAAATCGAAAGCCGGGTTGCCGATCGTGAACGTGCCGGGTTGCCCGGTCCAGCCCGACAACTTCATGGAAACCTTGCTCTATCTGCTCTATCAGGTAGCCGGCTTGGCGCCGATGATTCCGCTCGACGAATGCCTGCGGCCGAAATGGCTCTTCTCGAAGACGGTGCATGAAGGCTGCGATCGGGCGGGCTTCTACGAACAAGGCGAATTTACGCAAGAGTATGGCAAGCCCGAATGCCTGGTGCGCATCGGCTGCTGGGGGCCGGTCGTGAATTGCAATGTTCCGAAGCGCGGCTGGATGGCCGGCATCGGTGGTTGCCCAAATGTGGGCGGCATTTGCATCGGCTGCACCATGCCGGGCTTCCCCGACAAGTTCATGCCGTTCATGGATGAGCCGCCAGGGGGCAAGTTGTCGTCGGCCGCGTCGAAGGTGTATGGAAAGATGGTCACGAGCCTTCGCCACATCACCAACCACACGTTGAACAAAGAGCCGAAGTGGCGGCATCGCCGCGGGCAACTTACAACCGGCTACGAACCGTCGACTTATTAAGAGCAGTTTCAAAACCGCCGGGGACTGGCCCGGTTTTTCGTGGTCCTCGGAGAAAAACGGGGACTGTCCAGGACTGTCCCCCTCTGCCTTGCGACGCAACACGCCCGCCCGTTCACTCGTAAGAAATCCTCTGGGAAGGAGCGAATACCGTGGCCACAGCAACCCGCCCGCAAAAGTCGGCTGAAAGTGGATCGAAGCACATCGTCGAGATGAATTGGGATCCGATTACGCGGATCGTCGGCAGCCTCGGGATTTTCACGAAAATTGATTTCGCCAATCGTCACGTCGTCGAATGCCACAGCACCTCGTCGATTTTTCGCGGCTATAGCATTTTCATGAAGGGGAAAGACCCGCGCGATGCGCATTTCATCACCAGCCGCATCTGCGGCATCTGCGGCGACAACCACGCCACCTGCTCCTGCTACGCCCAACAAATGGCCTACGGCATCCGTCCGCCGGCGATGGGCGAATGGATCGTGAACTTGGGCGAGGCGGCCGAATACATGTTCGACCACAACATCTTTCAAGACAACCTGGTCGGCGTCGATTTCTGCGAGCAGATGGTGAAGGAGACCAATCCGAGCGTGTTGGCCAAGGCCGAAAAAACGCCGGCTCCGAATTCCCATTTGCACGGCTATCGCACGATCGCCGACATCATGCGGGCCCTGAATCCCTTCAGCGGCGATTTCTATCGCGAAACGCTCGTTGTCAGCCGCTACTCGCGCGAAATGTTCTGCCTGATGGAAGGCCGGCATGTGCATCCATCGACGCTCTATCCCGGCGGAGTCGGCACCGTGCCGAGCGTGCAGCTGTTTACCGATTATCTGGTGCGGCTGATGCGCTATGTCGAATTCATGAAGCGCTGTCTGCCGCTGCATGAAGACCTATTCAATTTCTGGTACGAAGCATTGCCGGGCTACGAAGAAGTCGGCCGGCGGCGGATTCTATTGGCCTGCTGGGGCTCGTTCAACGACCCCGACGTGTGCGACTACAAGTACAAGAACATGGACCACTGGGGCAAGTCGATGTTCGTCACGCCCGGCATTATCGTCGACGGACAAACGGTGACCAATAACCTGGTGGACATCAATCTCGGCATCCGCATCCTGCTCGGCAGTTCGTATTACGACGACTGGGAAGACGGCGAAACATTCGTGAAGGAAGATCCGCTCGGCAACCCGGTCGACCAGCGGCATCCCTGGAATCAGACCACGGTGCCGCGCCCGCAAAAGCGCAATTTCGACGGGAAATACACCTGGGTCATGTCGCCCCGCTGGTACGACAAGCGCACCGGCGACCATTTGGCTCTCGACACCGGCGGCGGCCCGATCGCCCGCCTCTGGTCCACCGCGCTGGCCGGCAAGGTCGACATCGGCTATATCAAGGCCACGGGCCATAGCGTCAAGATTTACTTGCCGAAGTCGGCCACGATGCCCGACGCCGAATTCGAATGGCACATCCCCAAGTGGAGCAATGCCATCGAGCGCGACCGGGCGCGAACATTCTTCCAGGCCTATGCCGCGGCGTGTGCGCTGCATTTCGTCGAAAAGGCGCTCGCCGAACTGCACGCCGGCCGGACCAAGACTTGGACGGAATTCAAGGTGCCGGACGAGGCAATCGGTTGCGGATTCCACGAAGCGGTGCGAGGTGTGTTGTCGCATCATCTGGTGATTCGCGACGGCAAGATCGCCAATTACCATCCCTATCCGCCGACGCCGTGGAATGCCGCCCCGCGCGACGTATACGGCACCCCGGGTCCCTACGAAGATGCGGTGCAGAATACGCCGATTTTCGAAGAAAATGGGCCCGACAATTTCAAAGGGATCGATATCATGCGCGCCGTGCGCAGCTTCGACCCGTGCCTCCCCTGCGGAGTGCATATGTACCTCGGCAACGGCAAGCAGCTCGACGTGCACCACTCCCCAATGTTCGGCCAACATGGGTAGAATTGCCTTTCCGCCCACTGTCCCCTCACCCCACCCTCACCCTCCCGCTGCCCATGTCCAAAGAATCAGAACTTCAGCAGCGGATGGGACAGATCGAGGAGTTGGTTCAGGAAATCCAAGCGGGGGCCGATCCGGCTTTTCGCGATCGGGCCCTCAAACTCGTCGAATTGTTGCTGGAAGTGCACGGCGCCGGCCTCAATCGGATGATGGAACTCACGTGCGACAGCGCCGCCGGCGGCGATCCATTGATCGCTGGCTTCGCGGCCGATCCGCTTGTTGCCAGCCTGCTCTTGTTGCACGGCTTACATCCACTCGACTTCGAAACGCGAGTGCGCAAGGCGCTCGACGAAGTGCGACCCTATCTGCAATCGCATAAGGGCAACGTCGAGTTGCTAGGTGTCGACGACGGTGTAATCCGCTTGCGGCTCGACGGCAGTTGCAATGGCTGCCCTTCGTCGTCCTTGACGCTTAAATTGGCGATCGAAGAAGCGCTTGCCCAACACGCGCCCGATGCGGCCGGGTTGACCGTCGAAGGCGTGGTGCCGGCGAAGCCCGCGCCCGTGTTTGTTCCGTTGGCTCCTTTGGCAATGGCGGCGCATTCGGGGCAACCGACGGCCGAGCCGCTGCCCGCCGATAGCGGCCAAGAATCATGATCCCTTCCGAACCAATCCGTCGGGCGGCCGGATTTTCCGCGCTTCGCCAGTTCGTCAAGACCGCCAGCGACACATCCAAGCGGCAGCGCGGCGAACATTGTGAAATGTGCGCCATGCTTTTGCCCGAGGTGCATCCGCATCTGGTCGAACCGGCCACTCGCCGGATCGTTTGCGCCTGCGATGCCTGCGCGCTATTGTTCGACAATCCGGCGCAGATGAAATATCGCCGCGTCCCGCGCCGCATTCGCCGCCTGGTCGATTTTCAACTCTCCGACGCACAATGGAACGATCTGTTGATTCCGATCAACATGGCATTCTTCTTCCACAGCACGCCTGCCGAACGCGTGGTGGCGATTTATCCCAGTCCGGCCGGGCCGGTCGAGTCGCTGCTGACGCTGGAATCTTGGACCGGCATGGTCGCCGACAATCCGCTGCTGGCGACGATGGAAGCGGATGTCGAGGCGCTGCTGGTGAATCGGCTCGCGCCGCAGAGCGGATTTTCCGAGCCGGAATATTTCTTGGCCCCCATCGACGAGTGCTACAAGCTCGTCGGCGTGCTGCGAATGCAGTGGCGCGGGCTGTCGGGCGGCGCTGAAGTGTGGGGCCACATCCAACGGTTCTTCGCCGATCTCGGCCAGCGGGCAACGCCCGTGCGCGGCCGGGGCATGGAGAAAATCGACCATGCCTGAGTTGAATTTCCAGGTCGAAGCGGTCGAGGCGGATCGGCATTCGATTTCACCGCTACTGATTTTCAAGCTGCGAATCACCAACGCCGATCCGGAAGAACAAATTCAAAGCATCGCCCTGCGTTGCCAATTGCAGATCGAGAGCACGCGCCGCCGCTATTCGCCCGAGGAACAGGCGCATCTGAAAGACCTGTTCGGAGAGCCGGACCGCTGGAACCAAACGCTGCGCGGCATGCTCTGGACGCACGCCAGCGCCCAGGTGCCGCCGTTTTTAGGCAGCGTTGTCGCCGATTTGCCGGTTCCCTGCACATTCGATTTCAACGTCGCGGCGACGAAATACTTCCATGGCCTGGCCGACGGCGAGGTGCCGCTCATCCTGCTGTTCAGCGGCAGTGTCTTCTATCGCGATGGCGGCGGCGAATTGCAGGTCTGCCAAATCCCCTGGGACAAGGAAACGCGGCATCGGCTGCCGGTGGCAGTCTGGCAACGGATGATGGACATCCATTATCCCAACAGCGCATGGCTCAGCTTGCGAACGGACGCCTACGACCGGCTCTGCCGCTTCAAAGTGCAGCACGGCATTCCCACCTGGGAACAAGCCATCGAGCGCTTGCTCGACGCCGCCGGCGATGAGCTTGATCCGCTCGCTGCCGAGAGGGCGCCGTTATGAATTTTCAAGCGATCGAACAAGTCGCCGATGCCGTCCTCTACGAGGGATACGTTCTGTATCCGTATCGCGCGTCGGCGGTGAAGAATCGGCAGCGATGGAACTTCGGTGGCCTGTTTCCAAAGGCGTACAGCGAAGCCAGCCGCGGCTCCGATGCTTGGATCATGCAGACCGAATGCTTGATCGACTGCGGCGGCAGCATATCCGGCGGCAGCGAAGCCGGCGGCAGCGAAGCCGGCCGGCACGCGACCGTCGATCTCAAGCTGCGCTGCTTGCAGATTTCGCTCCGCGAAGTGGGACGAGTGATTTCATCCGACACAAAGTCGCAGGGCGAAACCGGGTCCGAGCGCGAGCCGCGCTATGAAGTGGTCGAGTCGGCCGTCGTCGCTGGCCAAGCCATTTACACGTGGCAAGAAGCGATCGAACGAGAGTTTGCCGTCGCATCGGTTTCCCTGGCCGAGATCGCCGCGCAACCGCTACGGCGCGAGTTCAGCTTTCCGGCCAATCGCAAGTTCGAGACGCATCGCGGCCGGGACGGCGAGCCGGACGCCGTCATCGTCCGCCGGCAGCAGCGTATCGAGGGCGAGATCGAAATCTCGGCCGAAGCCGTCGCCGCCGGCTTGTTTCGCCTGCGCGCCGTGGTGCGCAACAACACGCCGATCGAAAATGCCGCGAACTCGACGCGCGATGAAGCGGCGCTATTTGCGATGGCTTCGACGCACATGATCCTGGCCTGCCGCGGCGCTGAGTTCGTATCGCTGATGGATCCGCCTCCGCGTTGGAGCGAGGCCGCCGCGGGCTGCAAGAACGTCGGCGCGTGGCCCGTTTTGGTCGGCACGGAGCCGCGGCGCGAGTTTCTGCTCGCCTCGCCGATCATCTTGTACGACTATCCTCAGATCGCGCCAGAGAGCGCGGGAGAACTATTCGATGGCACCGAAATCGACGAGATTCTGACATTGCGGATCATGTCGCTCAGCGACGAGGAAAAACAGGAAATGCGTTCGCTCGACGACCGCACCCGAGCGATCCTCGAGCGCACCGAAAATCTCCCCCCCGACCAATTAGCAAAACTGCACGGCGCCATCCGCGGCCTGCGCCATCTGCACCCCAACCAACCCCAAACAGTCCCCGACCCTTCGACCGCATAAACCGCGTGCCCGTGCTTCCTAACCCCTCACCCTCACCCTCACCCTTCCTCCGATGTCCTCCCCTTGGGATTTTTCCGACGAAAATCGCCGCGTCGAATCGTGCCGGGTCGCCGGAATCGAATTGAAAGCTGGCGATCGTGTACGGCTTGCGCCTTCGGGCCGAGCGGACATTATGGACCTCGCCTTGGCCGGCAAGATCGGCCAGATTGAGGCCATCGAACAAGATTTCAACGATAAGATTCACTTGGCGATCGTGCTCGACGACGATCCGGGCCGCGACCTGGGCATGCTCCGCCAACCCGGCCACCGCTTCTTCTTCGCCCTCGACGAAGTCGAACCGCTCCCCAAGCCGCATCCCATCGACAACTAACCCCGTTCTCCTGACCCCTCACCCTCACCCTCAGCCTTGCCTCCAACCGTCCTCATCGCCGGCATCGGCAACATATTTCTGGGCGACGACGGCTTCGGCAGCGAAGTCGCTCGCCGGTTGGCCGGGCGGTCGTGGCCGGCGGGAGTGCGGGTCGTTGATTACGGCATACGCGGCTTCGATGTCGCGTTCGCGCTGATGGACGGCGTCGACGTTGCAATCCTGGTCGATGCCACTCCGCAAGGCGGACCGCCCGGCACGGTTTATGTCATCGAGCCCGATCTCGGCGCGCTGAATGATCCGAGCGTGAAAGAACTGCCGGTCGACACGCATGCGATGAACCCGATGAAAGTGTTTCAATTGGTTCGAGCGATGGATGGCCGGTTCAATCGGGTGCTCATCGTCGGTTGCGAGCCGGCCGATTTCGGTCCGGAAAATGAAGGCCGCATTGGTCTGAGCCCGGCCGTTGCCGCGGGCGTGGAGGAAGCGATCCGCGTGGTCGATCGTCTGGTCGCTGAAATTCTTTGTTACAATGAACCTGCCGATGCCGTTCGGAGCGGCAGCAACACCTAAGGCAATCAATCATTTCAGGAGCACCGGTTATGGACATCTCCGAAATCGTCGAAGAACAAGAACCGAAGGACATCATGCGATTGGCGGGCGGATTGGCTTTGATCACGCTCGGCGCCGGCATGATCTTGTCGTTCCCCAAGATCCGCAAACTGCTGCATTCGAGCGTCGAGGCGGCCACGAAAGACAGCGAGGGAAATCCGCTGCCCGCCGCGAAAGGGATGCTTCCCGATCTCGAGCGGTATTTGAAAATCCGATCGATGTGATGACCACTGCCGTGGCAACCTATGTAGCGGCGAACGACCAGAGCCGGTTTTCCGTGCAAGCATTTGCCGGCGGCTTGCTCTCGTCGTTCGCGCATAATCCGACGTTTGCGGTGCGCAATTTTTCGGCGAAGCTCGAATTCGATGCGGAATCCCCCGGGACAGCTTCGATCGAGGTCGATGCGAAAGCACAGAGCTTGGAATTGACCGACAATGTGAAAGCCGCGGATCGCGAAGAAATCGAGCGGCAAATGCGTTCGCTAGTGCTGGAAACGACAAAATATCCGCAAATCACGTATCGCAGCACGGAAATTGCATCCGACAAGGTGACCGAAGGCTGGTTTCGGCTGCGGATCAACGGCGAACTGATGCTCCATGGCGTGACCAAGAACCATGCCATGGAAGCGACGGTTCGCACGAGCGAAAACAAATTGCGATTCACCGGCGAAACGTCGATTCGCCTGTGCGACTTCCGCATGAAAAAAATCTCGGCCCTCGCCGGCACGATAACTCTCAAAGAAGAAGTGAAGCTGACCTTCGATTTCGCCATGAGTTAAACTCCTGGAGCCCCGGGTCCGGAGCCCGCAGCGCCAGCAAGGGAAGGTTGCCTTCGTCATTCGTGTTTCGTCATTTTCATTAGACATTCATCCTTAGCCATTCGTCATTTTCGTACTCCGTCGGCCCCTCGAACAAATTGACCCCACGATGTGTCTCGCCATCCCCGGCCAAATCACCGAACTGTTCGCCGACCCGCACGACGCCGAGCGCAATAGCTTGGCGATGGTCGATATCCTGGGCGTGCGGCGCAAGGTCAGCATCGATCTATTGCAAGACGATCCGCCGGGGCCGGGCGATTGGGTTTTGATTCACGTCGGATTCGCGATGAGCAAGATCAGCAGCGAGCGCGCCGCCGAGCAATTGGAAATGCTCGCAATGCTCGGCGAAGCCTCCACCGCCCGAGATGAACTCTTCGATGGAATGACGAATATCGAATGACTAAATCCAGTGTCAAACGCCGTTCGTCATTCGCCATTCATCATTAGACATTCGTCATTTCGCTTCCCCTATCCCCTCACCCTCACCCCTCCTCGCCATGCTCTTCGTCGACGAATTCCGCAATCCCGAGTTGATCCAGCGAGCCGTGGATGAAATCCATGCGCTGGCGGATCCGAAACGGGAATATCGCGTGATGGAAGTTTGCGGCGGACATACGCACGCCATTTTTCGCTTCGGTCTCAAGGGGCTGCTGCCGCCGAATGTCGAATTGATTCATGGGCCCGGCTGCCCGGTGTGCGTGTTGCCGATGGGGCGGATCGACGATGGATTGGAGTTGGCCGGCGATCCGAACGTGATTTTCACGGCCTTTGGCGACATGATGCGCGTGCCCGGATCGAAAGGAAGTCCGCTGGAGAGCAAGGCCCGAGGGGCCGACGTGCGGATCGTTTATTCGCCCCTTGATGCGCTCAAGATCGCCCAGCAGAATCCCGATCGCCAAGTGGTTTTTTTTGCGATCGGTTTCGAAACCACGGCCCCATCGACCGCTCTGACGCTTCTGCGGGCCCGGGGCCTCAGCGTAAAGAATTTCGCCGTGTTTTCCAATCATGTCACGATCATTCCCGCGATCCGCGCGATCCTCGAATCGCCCGACATGCGGCTCGACGCGTTCATCGGACCCGGGCATGTGTCGACGGTGATCGGCTGCCGACCGTATGAATTCATCGTCCGCAATTATCGCTGCCCGATCGCCGTATCGGGTTTCGAGCCGCTCGACATTTTGCAATCGCTGGTGATGGTGTTGCGGCAATTGCGCGACGGCGTGGCAAAGGTGGAAAACCAGTACAATCGCGTTGTGCCTTGGGAGGGAAATCTGGCGGCTCTGCGGGCAATGGCCGAGGTGTTCGAGGTGCGGCCGTATTTCGAATGGCGCGGGCTGGGCTTCATCACGCAATCGGCGCTGCGCATTCGCGAGGCATTCGCTCCGTGGGACGCCGAGCAAACGATGTCGGTTCCGGGCATTTGCGTTACCGATCCGAAGGCGGCCCAATGCGGCGAGGTGCTCAAAGGAGTGCTCAAGCCGCACGAGTGCAAGCTTTTCGGCAAGGAGTGCACGCCCGAGCACCCGATCGGCGCGTTGATGGTTTCCTCGGAAGGCGCGTGCGCGGCCCATTTTAAATACGCGGTGACATAGGGCGACAGGCTGAAGGCTACAGGCGACAGGCTTCAGGACGCGCGAAGCCGCAAGCGAGCCACGCCACCAAGCGGTGGCCCGCAACTCGCTTGCGGTTTCGGGTCCACCCCCTCATCACTCGCCCCTAACCCCTCGCCCCTCATGGAATTTTACGACAAACGAATCGCCATGGCGCACGGCGCTGGCGGCGAGGCGACGCGGCGGCTGGTGGAGGGACTTTTTCAACCGGCGTTCTCGAATCCGCAGCTCGATTCGCTTTCCGATGCCGCCATCATCGAGCCCCCTGCCGGCCGGCTGGCGATGACCAGCGATAGTTTCGTCGTGCAGCCGATTCGTTTTCCCGGCGGGTCGATCGGCGAATTGGCCGTCAACGGCACGGTGAACGATCTGGCCGTTTCCGGCGCCCGGCCGCTGGCAATGACGGCCACGTTCGTGCTCGAGGCGGGTTTGTCGGCCGAGGCGTTGCGATGGGAAGTCGAAGCGATGGCCAAAGCGGCGAGGCAAGCCGGGGTGCCGATCGTCGGCGGCGACACGAAAGTCGTCGAGCATGGCAAGGCCGACGGAATGTATATCTGCACCACAGGGCTGGGACTGGTGCATAGGAATGCCGATCTCGGCCCGAAACGCGTCGAACCCGGCGATCGCGTACTGCTTTCCGGGCCGATCGGCAACCATGGCATGGCGATCATGCTCGCCCGGGCCGAATTGGACATCGAAGCCGACATTCAGTCCGACACGCGTCCGCTCTTGGAATTGGCCGGCCGGTTGTTCGATGCTCTGGGCCCGAGCGTCCATTGGATGCGAGATGCGACCCGCGGCGGCGTGGCAACGGTGTTAAACGAACTGGCCCGCGATACCGAATTGCGGATCACGATCGCGGAAGAAGCGGTTCCGATCGACGATTGCGTTCGCGGCGCATGCGAACTGTTGGGGCTCGATCCGTTGCATGTAGCGAATGAAGGCCAATTCATCGCTATTGTCGCGGCCGAACAGGCCGAAGCGGCCCTCGACGTGTTGCGCCGCACGGCGGGGGGCGAGCGCGCGTGCCTTCTGGGTGAAATCGATCGTGCGACGATTTCGCGCGTCATCGCCCGTAGCTCTTTCGGCGGGACCCGCGTCGTCGATATGCTAATCGGCGATCCGCTGCCGCGGATCTGCTGACGTGAATTTGACGGCCCGGCTTTCGCTTGGTGCTGGAGCGCATGCGGCGCCAAACGGTCGCGAATCAAGACGATCGTTTCACTGCCAAACGCAACCGGGCCGGCGAATGGTCGCCGGCCCGGAGAGAAATCGTGGCAGAATGGCTTGTCAGGCGGGAGAATCTGCTGCGGCCGCTTGTTCGTCACTTATTCGCGGGGCCGGACGACGCCGGTCAGGCCGCTGTAGTCGGGCCGATCTTCGGGGTGCCAAAGAGGCAAACCCTGTTCGATGCGACGCGCCAGCACGTCGAGCTTGTCGCGCGAACCGGCCGGAGCATCCGTAGCGGAAAACTCCTCCGACTCGACGGGCGCGAAGTCTTCGTCGTGGCCGTACTTCAAAATCGTTTCAAACACATTTCGCACTTGTCGCATGGAATGCACCTCGCTAGCAAAAGTCAACAATACGACCGGAGAGCCACGCAGTGTTAACCGCCCACGCCTCGAGCCCGTCTTTGGGCCGGGCCGCTGCGGCGACCAATCTTGGCCGCTCGCTGCGGACGTTTTTGCCGCTGGCTCGTTCCGCGCCGCCGGGGTTTATCCCGCTGGGCGATCGAACACGAGCACAGCCGACACTTCTGCGTTTGCCACTCACTCCGACCACGAATACCATGAGCGCGACATTAATCCCGGCTGCGGTGGGCACGCAACAAAATGCCGAGAGGCGAAGGTCTCGCTCAACAATACGATCTCACTGCCAAAGCATCTGATTATTAGGCATGGATGAGAAATGTCAAGCTTTTGGCTTGGATTTATTCCCGCACATTCTGCCGTGGGCAGGGAAGTTGGCCTATAATGCGTAGCCCAACAAACACGACGCCGCAAGCAACGCGCCGCGCTGTCGCAATGCCCGTTCTCTTCCCTCACCCACCACCCCCGCTCTGCCCCCATGCTCTCGACGATTGCGGTTGTGTTAGCGGCCGGCAAGGGAACGCGGATGAAATCCGATTTGCCCAAAGTGCTGCTCCCCGTCGCCGGCCGGCCGATGATCGAGTTCGTGCTCGATGCCTTGATCGCGGGGGGCATCCGGCAGACGATCGTTGTCGTCGGCTATCGCGGCGACTTGGTGCGGCACGCTTTGACAGATCGCACTGGCGTCACGTTCGTCGAGCAACGGGAGCAATTGGGCACCGGCCATGCCGTCATGGTTTGCCGCGAAGCGCTCGCGGAGCACGACGGGGCGGTGTTGGTCGTCGCCGGCGATTCGCCCCTGATGCAGCCTTCGTCGATCGCGAAATTATTTGATGAATTCGAGCGCAGCCAGCCCGCCTGCTTGCTGGGGACGGCAATCCGCTCCGATCCCACCGGTCTCGGTCGCATCGTTCGCGACAGGCAAGGCAATTTTGAGGCAATCGTCGAACAGCGCGACGCCACGCCAGACCAGCAGCGGATCACCGAAGTGAATATGAGCTGCTACGTGTTTGATAGCCGGCGGCTTTTTCCGGCGCTTGCTCGGATCGACCGGCACAATGCGCAGGGCGAATATTATCTAACCGATTGCCCGGGAGTGCTGCTGCGAGACGGTTTTCCGGTACTGGCGCTAAGCGTGCTCCAGCCGTGCGAAGCGCTGAGTATCAACACGGTGGACGAACTCGCCGTCGTCGAGAGGGAACTGCTTCGGCAGCGCGAGAAACAGCACCCGTAGTTTTGCCCAGCCTTGTCATTCGCTGGTTTTCCATTTGCCCGCCTCCGTCCTTTAATCTCGGCCAAGCGATTATGAACGACTTGAAAATCTTCAGTGGTCGGGCCAACCCGGAGTTGGCCCACCGGATTTGCGAGTATCTCGGCTTGTCGCTGGGCAAGATTTCGATGGGAAACTTTCCCGACGGCGAAATCTCCTGCAAGATCGACGAAGACGTGCGCGGCCGCGATGTCTTTCTGCTTCAGCCCACCTGCCCGCCGGTCAACGAAAACCTGATGGAACTGCTGATCATGATCGACAGCTTTGTGCGGGCGAGCGCATACCGGGTGACGGCCGTCATTCCCTACTACGGCTACGCCCGGCAGGATCGCAAGGACGCCGGGCGCGTGCCGATCACGGCCAAGCTCGTGGCCAACTTGATCACGCGCGCCGGCGCCAACCGGGTATTGGCGATGGATTTGCATGCCCCTCAGATCCAAGGTTTTTTCGACGTTCCGCTCGACCATCTGTATGCCGCGCCGGTGCTCAATGATTACTTTCACGCGCAGAATTTTCGCCGCGAGGATCTCGTGATCGTCAGCGCCGACGAGGGCGGGATCAAACGAGCTCTTGGGCATGCCACCCGGCTCGGCGCTCCACTGGCGATCGTCGACAAACGCCGCACGAGTGCCGACGTGACCAAGCAGGAGAACGTGATTGGAGCGCCGGTGCGCGACAAAATCGCCCTGATGTTCGACGATATGATCAGCACGGCCAGTTCGATCTGCGGGGCCGCGACAGCCATTCATAAGGCGGGAGCCCGCGAAATTCACGTCGGGGCGACGCACGGCCTGCTGGTCGGCCCGGCCATCGAACGCCTGCAATCGGCCCCGATTTCGTCGGTCGCCGTCACCGACACGATCCCGCTCCGTCCCAGCCAATTGCTGCCGAAGGTGCGCGTGCTATCGGTCGCGGCCTTGTTGGGCCAAGCCATCAAGAGGATCCACCGCAATGAATCCGTAAGCGGGCTGTTTGTGTAGACAAATGCCTACTGCCCAATGACGAATGTCTAAAGAATGAACGAAGCACGAATGACGAAGCACGAATGACGAAGCACGAATGACGAAATGAGGCAATCCAGTGCAGGTTGGCCGGTCTGCGCCAGCCATTCTCAGTTTCGTTCATTTTTCGCGTGCCGCAAAAACCGGGGTTGAATTCTCGCCAATTTCGGGCACAATACTTGGTTCGCCCAACTCGATTTGAATTTGCCCCTTTCCCCCGCTGATTTTTTCCCGAGGACGACCATGGCGGAATCGTTGACCGTCGAAAAGCGTGCCACCCACGGCAAGCATCATGCCAAGCGGCTGCGTCAGGCCGGGGCGATCCCGGCCGTGCTCTACGGCCACGGCGAAGAGCCCGTCAGCCTTTCGGTTCCGCGGGATGCGTTCGTTGCCGCATTGCGGCACGGCACACGGCTTGTCGAATTGCAAGGCGGCGTGCGCGAGAGCGCGCTGATCCGCGATTTGCAGTGGGATACCTACGGCACGGGCTTGCTGCACATCGATTTCGCCCGCGTCTCGGCCGACGAAAAGGTGAAAGTCACCGTGCAGGTTGAGCTGCGCGGCCAGGCTGCCGGCACTCGTGCCGGAGGCGTTATTCAGCACCTGGTCCATTCGATCGAAATCGAGTGCCTGGCCACTGCCATTCCGGAAAAGCTGCAAGTGAATATCAATCATCTCGAGATGAACGGCACGATCACGGTCGGACAGATCGAGCTACCGGCGGGCGTAACCCTGTTGAGCGATGGCGAGGCGATTGCCGTGCAATGCGTCGAGCCGGCTGCCGAGGTCGAGGCTGCCGAAGCCGGATTGGGCGAAGCCGCCGAGCCCGAAGTGATCGGTCGCAAGCCCGAGTCCGAGGAGGACGAGGAGAAAGCGTGAGGAAGGCTGCGAGGCTTGAGGCCAAAGGCTTGAGGACGCTCGGGTCGGCCTTCGGCCATTTGCTTCGTACCTCAAGCCCTCGCCTCAAGCCTTATGAAACTGGTGGTGGGGCTCGGCAATCCGGGCCGCAAATACGATGGTACCCGGCACAACATCGGTTTTGCCGTCGTGCGGGAAGTTGCCCGGCGGCACTGCGTCGGCCAGCCAAAGACGAATTTTCAAGCCGAAGTGATGGAGGCTGCCTGGTCCGCCAAGAATGCGGCGGCCAAGAGTGCGGAGCGTAAGCGTGCGGGCGATGCGGGCTCGGTTGCGAGTGCCGGTGGAGCAGAAAAGGAAAAAGTGCTGTTGCTGCTGCCGCAAACGTTCATGAATCTGAGCGGCAATAGCGTCGGAGCGGCCCGCGATTTTTACAAACTAGCGGACGAAGACCTGCTGATCGTTTGCGACGATTTCAACATTCCGCTCGCGAAGCTGCGGTTTCGGGCCGGAGGGTCGGCGGGAGGGCAAAAAGGGTTGGCCGACGTGATTCGCCGGCTCGGAACCGATCAGGTTCCGCGGCTGCGGGTTGGAGTCGGGCCGGTTCCGGCAAATTGGGACCCGGTCGATTTTGTGTTGGGAAAATTCTCGGCCGACGAATCGGCCGAAATCGCGATTGCAATCCAGCGAGCAGCCGACGCGGTGGTCGATTGGGCCACCGAAGGCCTCGCAAGCTGCATGAATCAGTATAATTGAAAGGGACGTGAGACCGTGAGGACGCGCAAGCGTCCGCAAGCTCGTCTTCGTACCTCAAGCCTCACAGCCTCACAGCCTTTATCCCAGGAGTTTCGACTTTGGCTGCCAACGTTTACGAAGCGATGTTCATCCTCGATAGCAATCGTTACGGCCGTGATCCGGCGGGCGTGAGCGGTCAGATACCTGCAATGGTGCAGCAGTTGGGGGGCGAAGTGCTTGCCAACCGCCTCTGGGAAGAGCGCCGGCTTGCCTATCCGATCAATGGCCATCGCAAGGGCACCTACTGGCTCACCTATTTCAAGCTCGACAGCACCCAGATGGTGCAATTCCGCCGGCAATGCCAGTTGAATGAAAACATCGTTCGCTCGCTGTTCTTGCAGGTCGATCCGCGGATCGTCGATGCCCTCGTGGCCCACGCCCTGACCGGCGGTCAATCGGCGACGGCCGAGCAGCGGCGGGCGGCAAAGCCGGAAGCGGCCCCGGCTGAGGGAGAAGAAGAGACGGTCGGCGTCGATGCGCTCGCGGATTTAGAAGCTGAAAAGTCGGAAATCTGATCGCGCATGTCGCCTGCATCGTGGCTCATGACTCGCGACTCGGGTCCGAACCACGAACCGCTCGATAAGTTCTGCTTGCCCGCTTGATTGTAGCGGGTCTTGGATTCTGGTAGTTTGAAAGTGGCGTTGAGATACGTTTGTTCATCGGTTTGAGTCGCCCCAGGAGGCGCCCCGACATGGCTAGTTTCAACCGCGTTATTTTGGTCGGCAATCTGACCCGCGATCCGGAATTGCGTTACATTCCCAGCGGCACCGCTGTCTGCGAAGTCGGCCTTGCGGTCAACGATCGCCGCAAGAGTGCCAGCGGCGAGTGGATCGAAGAGACCACGTTTGTCGATGTGACACTTTGGTCGCGCACCGCCGAAGTGGCCAGCGAATATCTCTCGAAGGGCGCTTCCGTATTGATCGAAGGCCGGCTGAAACTCGACACGTGGGAAAAAGACGGCAAGAAGAATTCCAAGCTGCGCGTGGTCGGCGAAAAGATGCAAATGCTCGGCGGCAAGGGGGGTTCGGGCGGTGGACGCGGCGGCGCTGCCCGTGGCGGTGCTGCGCAAGGCGGCCCATCCTACGATGAATCGGAAGCCGGCTTCAGCGGCGAATCGTTCGATGATTCGCATGGCAGCCCGCCTCCGTCCAAGCGCGAGTCGGTCGGACACGGCACGCCCGCGCCGAACGACGACCTCCCCTTTTAATTAGTTCCCCGACGATTCAAATTCCCCAATCTAAATTCTGCGACATCTTTCGAGGTTCATCATGCCCAACGTTTCGAAGCACAAGACTCCCCCGAAGGCCAAGCGACTCGGCCGCGGCCCGCATGGCGGCATCGAATTGCTGTTGATCCAATCGGTCGATCACTTGGGTGGGCAGGGGGATGTCGTCGAAGTGAAACGCGGCTATGCGATGAACTACCTGCTGCCGCAGGGCTTGGCCACGATTGCCACCGACCACCATAAGCGGATGGTCGACAAGCATCGCTCGAAGCTGCTCGCCATTCAGAACCAACGGCTCGCCAGCCTTCGCACGATGGCCGAAGACTTGGGCCGCCAGAGCATCACGATCGAGGCCAACGCCAACGACGAAGGTCATTTGTACGGCTCGGTCGGAGCGCCGGAGATCGTGAAGGCGCTGAAGCAGCACGAGATCACGATCACCGCCGATCAGGTCCGCCTCAAGGGCCCGCTCAAAGAATTGGGCCTCTACACGGTGGCGATCCATTTGGGCCAAGAGATCGAAGCCGAATTGAAGGTGTGGGTGGTGCCGACCGTGGCCGATCATGTGCCCGAGCCCGCCGCGGCCGCGGAAAAACCGAGTTCTGAAAAGCCGGCCACCGCGACGAAGCCAGCCACCGCTGGAAAGCCAGCGCCTGCGAAACCGGCGGCCAAAAAATAACGCGCGCTAGCTTCGCCCCGCGTTGAAGCGCTTGCGGTTTCGCGCATCGCTCGCTGTTCAAGCGCACGCGATTCCGCCATCAGGGAGGATCGGCTCATGGCAACCGTCGAGCGAAACGGCGACTCCAAATCGCCGCGCAAAACGTCGATCTCGGCCGAAATTCTCGACCGGCAGCCGCCCCACAATCTCGACGCCGAACGCGGCGTGTTAGGCAGCATTCTGCTGTTGCCCCAAGTCTGCGACGACGTGGCCCTCATGCTGCGCGCGGGCGATTTCTACGACGACGCCAATCGCATGCTCTACGAGCACATGCTGGCCCTGCACGATGCCGGCCGCCGGATCGACAAAACGCTCCTCATCGAGCGACTCCGCACGGCGGGCCAGTTCGATCTGATCGGCGGTATGGGGTATCTGATCAAAGTGCTCGATTCGGTTCCCCACGCCGCAAATGCCACCTTCTACGCTCAAATCGTCCGCGATAAATCGACGTTGCGTTCGCTGATCCATTCCAGCACCGATATCCTTCGCGACGTGTACGAAGAAGCCCACGATGCCCGCGATCTTTTGAATCGGGCCGAGGAAAAAATCTTCGCGATTCTCGGCGAACGGGCCAACACCCAGGCCGTCGCGATTCACGATATCTTGAAGCTGGCGATGGAGCGGTTGGATCGCCGCATGAAACACGAGCACGTCGAAGGAGGCGTCGAAACGGGCTTTCGCGATCTCGACGCCCTGATCGGCGGGCTGCACAATTCGGAGCTCACGATCCTTGCCGCTCGGCCGAGCATGGGCAAGACGGCGCTGGCGCTCAATATCGCCGAATATTGCGCGCTCAAGGCCGGCGTGCCGACGCTTTTCGTCAGCCTGGAAATGTCGGCGATGGAATTGGCCGACCGGTTGCTTTGCTCGGCGTCGCGCGTCAATGGCCATAAGCTTCGCAACGGTACGATCACGGGCGAGGATCGCCGCAAGCTCTTGGAAACGGCCGGCGAGCTGAGCGAAGCGCCCCTGATGATCGACGACAGCCCAAGCCGCAACATGACGGAAATTTCCGCCACGGCTCGGCGGCTCAAGCGGCAAAACAAGCTCGGCCTGATCGCCATCGACTATCTGCAATTGATCGAGCCCGACAACCCGAAAGATTCGCGGCAGGAGCAAGTGGCGCGGATCGCGCGGCGGCTAAAGGGTGCGGCCCGCGAGTTGAACGTGCCGGTGTTGTGCCTCGCCCAGTTGAACCGCCAAGCCGAAGCCGCGAAGGAAAACCGGCCAAGGTTGAGCCATTTGCGCGAATCGGGCGCGATCGAGCAGGATGCCGACGTGGTGATGTTCGTGCATCGCGATGAGTATTACGAAACGAACGACGAAGACCGGGCCCGCGTGGCCGGCGAAGCCGATGTGATCGTGGCCAAGCAGCGCAACGGACCGACCGGCGATGTGAAGCTGGTTTGGAAGGGCGAATACACGCGCTTCGAGAACTTGGCCCACAAGCCGCACGACGAATTCGCCCCCTTCGAATAACCGCCATCGGCTTTCGCCTGAGCGGCGAGTCGAATTTTCATCGCCCGGAGGAATCGCTCGGACCCGGCAAGCCCTCCAACAGAACGTCGAACACCGCTTCGGCATCGTGCGACTCGCCGCGGCGGAACTGATCGATGCCGATTTGCACCTCCCGCCGCAGTCGGGCCAGGAGTTCGTGGCGGGCCGGCTTCGCGCGATTTCAACAGCTCGAGCGCCTCCCGCACGACTTCTTGCGGAGAGTGCTAGCCGCCGCCTCGAATGCGTTCGTCGATCGTCTTATCGAGTTCGGGATCGAGTTCCAGATTCGTGTTCATCGCGCCTATTCTCGGTGTACCGCTGTCCGATTGCCGAAGGCAATTCGCTTGCCGAGTTGGGTGGTTTCGCCGGTTGCGAATCATCCGAACCGAACCGCCGTGTCGCACGCGGCAGCACCGCATCTGACAATGGCCGCTCCCGCGTGCCATCCTCGGCGGCGCCTGGTTCTCATTTTCTCATTCCCTCGCCCCTCGCCCCTCGCCCCTCGTCCCTCGTCCCTCGTCCCTCGCCCGCACTGCTAGCGTGCTCAAAAATCGCTCTACCGTCGCGGCGGGGTTTTTGATTTAATCCCGCCCCTATGAAAACCACTCTTCTGCGACTCGCTCTTCTCATCGTTGCTTCCGGGTCGCTCGCCGCGGCGGCGGAAGCACAGTCATCGCCTTATTCGCCGATGCCGGGGCAGCCGACGGCCGATCCAGCCGCCGGCCAAGCGCCGCCGCAATCGTACGGCCCGGCGCCTTACAATCCGGCCCCGTATAATCCCACAGTCGCAGCTCCGGGTGCATACAATCCGCCGCCGTATAACCCCGCGCCTGCCGGTGGAAACCCATACAATTCCGCGCCCTATAATCCGGCGCCTGCCGCCAGCAGCCTGCCGCCGTACACGCCGCCGGCCTATAATCCGGCGCCATCGAGCGCCGGCCCCTACAATCCAACGCCCTATAATCCAACTCCGTATAATCCGGCACCGGCCACTCCAGCCGCCTACGATTCGCCGAATTCGGGGCCGCCGGGCTACGCTCCGCCGCCGCAGGGTTACACAGCCAATCCGTACGCGACGTCGCCATACGGACCGCCGTCGTATTCGCCGGCCCCGGGCGGCCCGAGCTTTGGGGCCGCCCCTTCCGGTCCGCCCTACACGCCTGCCCCGGGCGGCCCGCCGGCATACACGCCGGCCCCTGCCGGCCCGCCGGCTTACACGCCGGCGCCCGGTCCCGAGTTGCCGATTACGACCGAAGGGCCGCGATGGCGTTTCGCCGCGGATGCGCTCTTCCTCGAACGCAGCATCGGCAGCAATGTGCCGCTGGGCTACACGGTTTACAATCCGGCCTCGATGCTTCCGCAGGCCATTCCGACCGACACGCTGTATAGCGGCGATGAGCCCATGGCGTTGCAGGGGGGCGTGCGGCTGGAACTCGGCCGGCGGTTTACCGACGATATCGCGGTGGATGCCGTCTACTGGGGTTTGCAGCAATGGTCAGTGGGGCGGAATATCTATGGCGATCCGTTTGGCGACACCGTGTTGGCGTTTTCACCGTGGACCCAAACCGACGCTCTCATCGGCGGCTTCAACAACTATCTCGGCTACACCTACAAAAGTCAGATCAACAATTTCGAACTCAACGAAAAGATCATGCTCACGCAGCGTGATCCCTATCATTCGCTCGCCTGGCTGTGGGGCTTCCGCTATTTCCAAATGTCCGACAACTTCACGCTGAGCGGCGACGATCTCGACACCGGCGACTACGAAAACATCAATTGGAAAACGCAGAACGAGCTTGTCGGGCTCCAAGCCGGTTTGCAATGGACGAAAGGCTGGGAACGATTTCAGCTTGTGACTGAAGGCAAGGCCGGTTTGTTCGCCAATTTCTACAACCAAAAAGGCAATAACCTCAATTCCAGCGGCGCCGCCTACGGCGATCCGGCGGGCTTTGTCCCCTTCAGCGTTTCGCACGACGGAACCGACGTCGCGGGCCTGTTCGAGCTTTCCCTCTTGGCCCGATATCGCTTGAACGATTTCCTCTGGCTGCGGCTGGGCTATCAGGGCTACCTGATCACGGGCTTGGCGCTCGGCCCGCGGCAACTCGGCGGCTACAGCCACGGCGGCACCGTGGCATTCGACGGCCCATCGCTGGGCTTGGAAGCGAGCTGGTAAGTGGCCGAGGCGCGGCGCTACAACCGTTGATGCGGCCCTGGCGAAAAGTTACAGTCTTTGGTCGCGCCATCCCTCGCTGACGCTTCGAGCTAGTTTCCCGCAGGCGTCTTCGATATTCGCCCGAAGCGTCAGCGAGAGACGGCGTTCCACTCCGCGCGTACTCTCGGCTCAACGGGAGGCCGCTTCGACGGCCGGGGCTTCGTTCGCCACGGGGCGATGCTTCGAACGGCGCGTGCGGTCGGCAAATATCTTCGGCCTTCTTCAACCGCGCGTTCGCGGCGAGCGAGTTTTGCTCCGATCCGGGAGGAACTTAGCGCAGGATACTGCGCGCAGGAGGCCGCGAAATTTCAGAAAAAGTTGGCTGCGGGTGGCAGAAACGCCAATCCGGTTTGATTATACTAACCGCATCCCGCCCGTCGGTTCCCGCCGCTTGCCACGCCGCCACGCCTCAGCTCCCTCGATCAGCACTGGCAGACCGCGCTTGCCGATGCTACACGACAACGGGCCTTCCGGCCGGCAAATCGTTGACTCGCGGCGGTGGGCAATATACTTTCAACGTAGTCGATGCTGTCCGGCAAAGTAGCAGGCACACTCCGTGTGCCGTCCGCCACTTCGTGGGTCGTCCACCACGGCGCGCGGAACGTGCCTGCTGATTTACGGTTCAGCGCTTTGAATCGGTCGGTTGTTGCGGGGGGGTTTTGGAGCGTGGCAACGGTTTGGCGCATCGCGTCCACCAACGCCGCGCGGTTGTAAGGCCAACGGCAGCCGTGCATGATTTTTCATGCGGCTGCCTCAACGGAAGGAATGATCGCGTTATGAGCAAGCGTAAGCATGCGGCGAATCGAAGAGAGTTTCTGGCCACGGCAGCTACCACTGCGGCCACAGCGGCGGCGATTAGCTGCCCGTATATCATTACGTCGTCGGCCCTCGGCGCCGGCGACAAACCGGCCGCGAGCGAGCGGATCGTGATGGCCGGCATCGGCATCGGCAATCGCGGCAACGACGATTTGGGCTCCTTCGCGGGCCGGCCCGACGTTCAATACGTCGCGGTTTGCGATGTGAAGAAGGGGGCTCGCGAAAGCGCCAAGGGGCGCATCGACAGCCACTACCACAACAAAGATTGCAAGATGTACGGCGATTTCCGCGACGTGCTTGCCCGTAGCGATATCGACGCGGTGCACATCGCCACGCCCGACCATTGGCATGCGATCATCGTGGTCGAGGCGTGCCGCAACGGGAAAGACGTGTTCTGCGAAAAGCCCGAGTCGCGCACGATCCGCGAAGGCCGTCTGATGGTCAATGCGGCGCGGCGCTATTCGCGCGTCGTTTCCGGCGGTAGCCAGCGCGTGTTGGAAGACTATCGCAAAGACACCGAGAAGTGTTACAGCGGCGAATTAGGCACGATCCGCGAGGTGTATGTGAATTGCGGCGGACCGTCGAAGCCGTGCAATCTGCCGGCCCAGCCGGTTCCGGCCGGCCTCGATTGGGACATGTGGCTCGGGCCAGCGCCGTGGGCTCCGTATCACGAATATCGCGTGAGCGGCAGCTATAACATCAACGGCACGAGCTGGCGTTCGTGGCGCGATTATTCCGGCGGCGGCATGACCGACTGGGGCGCTCACAAGTTCGGCGGGGCGATGTTTGCCGCCGATGTGCGCGACCAAGGGCCGACCGATATCTATCCGCCCGACGGCAAGGAACATAAGTGGCTCACTTATGTTTTCGCCAACGGCCTGAAGATCTACCACAGCGAAGGCCACGGCAACATGGATCCCGTCGGCACCCCCGGCGAGAAGATCGAAGCCAAGCCGTATCCGCAATATAAGGGAACCGGCGGATTGCCCGGCGACTTTATCTATTGCGTTCGCACCCGGGAAAAGCCGTTCCGCGATATCGAATTCGCCCATCGCACGGCAACGGTTTGCCACTTGGGCAATATTTGCTACGAGCTCAAGCGGCACTTGAAGTGGGACCCGAACAAGGAAGAATTCCCCGGCGACGAAGAAGCCAACCGCTTCCTCGATCGCGCCAAACGCGAACCGTGGTCGCTGAGCTGACAACCGGCGCTTGTTTTTCAACGTGGGCGCCACTGCTGGCTCGTCCAGCAGTGGGCCGCACGTTCGAAGTTTCCTGTTGGACAAGCCAGCAGCGCCAGCCATGCCCGTGGCAGGCGACACACAGCCCGAAGCGTAAGCGAGGATGAAGCGGCGATTCGCATCGCCACTCGCCAAACCGATCCCAAATACTCGCAATAGAAAGAAATCATCCATGCACCATCGAATGAAATTTCTGTCGGCGATCGCCGCCGGCCTGATGATCTTGGCTTGCGGCGCCGTCCGCGGCGACGACAAGCCGGCCGTCGATAATGCGGCTGTCGACAAAGCCTTCGAGACGCTGAAGACCTACGACTACGGCACCGACCGCAACGACCTGAAGGCGATCGACGACGCCGTGATTGCCACGCACGGAAATCCGGAAGCTTGTTTGGCGCTCGAAAAGCGATTGGCTGCGGTGCTTTCCAGCAACGATTCGACCGATGCGAAAGATTACGCATTGCGCACGCTGCGGATCATCGGCACTTCGGAATCGGTCCCGGCGATTGCCCCGCTGCTGGAAAAGAAAGAGCTGTCGCACATGGCCCGCTACGCGTTGGAATTGAATCCTTCGCCAGCGGCCGGCAAGGCGCTGCTCGATGCGTTGCCCAAGGTGAGCGGCAAGTTGAAGATCGGCGTCATCGGCTCGCTGGCCTCGCGGCACGACGCCGAAAGCGTGCCGGCGATCGCATCGGCTCTCGACGATTCCGACAAAGACGTGGCCGAGACCGCCGCCCATGCGCTGGGGGCGATCGGCAATGCCGACGCGGCCAAAGCGCTTGGCGAATTCCTGCCCAAGGCCCCCGCCGGCGTGAAGGCCGCGGCGACCGACGCATATCTTGTCTGTGCCGAAAGGTTGTTCAAGCACGGCAAGAAGGCCGAAGCGATCGCGATTTACAAGTCGCTGATGCACGAAGGCGAACCGAAGCACATCCGGCTGGCCGCCACCCATGGTCTGCTGGTTGCCACGGAAAAGAAAGACTGACGATGGCATCGGCCGCGGTCGCGGGCGGTTTTGCTGTGCCAAGGCGTTAACGCCTGGCAGCGCGAATCGCCGCGATCGCGCGTGCTAGCCCGCTTCAGCGGGCTAGCGGCGTCGCCGGCTTTAGCCGCCGAGACTGGCTAAAGCCGGCGCGAAGCCTCGTAAACGGGCCTCTTGAAACGATGTTTGGTTCCGCAGTCCGAGGCGCGAACGCTTGGACTATTTAAAAAATTCCTTGGCTTCGTCGGAGATCCGGTTGTGAGAGCGCGCGGTTTTCTTCTTTCGATCTTGCCCGCCGTCGCGATTGTTCTTGCATTGAGCGGCCGCGCTACGGCCGTCGCGGCCGATGAAAGCTCCGACGACTCGGTCGGCACCATTGCCACTTTGCTCGGCGACAAGGACAAAGACATTCGCGCTTTGGGCCTGCAGCAGGTTCGCGAAGCGGCCAAGGGGACGAAGGCGACCGAGCAATTCGCCGGATTGCTGGCGAAATTGCCCGCCGATGCTCGAGTCGGCTTGCTCGATGCACTGGCCGACCGTGGTGATAAGGCGGCCCGGCTGGCCGTGCTCGAGCAACTTCGCAGCCAGGACGGTGCGGTCCGCGACGCGGCGCTGCGGGCTCTCGGTTCGATCGGAGAGCCAGCCGACATGCCGCAATTGGTTCAATTTCTTTCCACCGGTTCCGAGGCCGATCAGGCTGCCGCCCGTGGAAGCCTGACGCATTTGCCGGGCCACACGATCGACACAGCGATCGCCGGCGAGCTGGCGGGCGCGACGCCGAAGATTCGCTCGGAAATAATCGAAATTCTCGCGGCCCGCAGGGCGATCGGCACCGTCTCGAACCTTCTCACGGCTGCCGAAGATTCCGATCCGATGGTCCGCAAGGCAGCGATGGCGGCGCTCGGCGAGTTGGCGACGCCCTGCGCCAAGGATGTCGGGTCGATGCTTAGGGGCGTGGTCAAGGCGGAGCCCGGCACGGAGCGCGACGCGGCGGAAAAAGCTGTGTTGTTGGTTTGCAATCGAATCGAGGATCCCGCGAAACGTGCCGCGCCGATTCTGGTCGGTTGGACCCAGTTGTTCACGGAAGACCAGCGCACGATCCTTTTGCCGGCGCTCGGCCGCGTCGGCGGCCCCGATGCGTTGAAGGTTGTCGAAGCGGCCATCGCCGATCCGAATCCGCGCCGCGCCGATGCCGGCATCCGCGCGATCTGCAATTGGCCCGACGCCACCGTCGCCCCGCGGCTGTTGGCGCTGTTTCAATCCAATGCCGATCCCGAGCGGCAAAGCTTGCTTCTGCGGGCGCTGACGCGCGTGGCCGTGTTGCACGACAAGCGCAGCAACGCGCAGCGGCTTGCGCTCTTGAAAACGTGCATGAGCCTGGCGACCCATGACGACGAGCGCAACTACGTCGTCAAACGCGCCGCCGCGGTGCGCACGGTCGATGCGTTGCGGTTCCTGGTTCCCTTCTTGGAAAGGCCGCCGCTTGCTCAGGAGGCATGTGCCAGCATCGTCGAACTGGCCCATCATCGCGAATTGCGCTTGCCGAACGAAGCCGAGTTCGCCAAGGCCCTTGATGCCGTGATTCGCATCTGCAAAGATCCGGGCGTCGTGGATCATGCGCAGCGGTATAAGGCCAATAAAACATAGGGGCGAGGGACGAGGGACGAGGGCGAGGGAAGGCAAACGCAGCGACCCGAGCCCGTTCCGAGCTGCACTCGTCCCCAGCCCCTCGTCCCTCGCCCCTAACCGAGAGCCCGATCATGCACCAGCCGGTGTTTCGCTTGCCGCTTCTAGCGATTCTTGGATTGATCGCATGGGGTTTTTCGGCGGCGGCACCAGCTCGGGCGCAGTCGGGCAACCCGGAATTGGATGCGCTCTTGAAGTCTGGCGTGGTGTTTCCCGGGGGCCAGATGCGCCGGCTTCGGCCCCCCTCGATGGCCGACGGTCTCGGCGCCGCCGGCCAGAAGCAGGCCATCCAGACAGTGCTGGCCATGCAGCATTCGGTTCGGCCGGTGAACTACCCGCAATTCATGGTCAAGAATCTGAACACGCCTTATGTGCTGCTGGTCGATCAGGATCCGCAATACGACGGAAACCAACCGGGGCATTCAATCAACTTATGGTTCGTCGTGTACGGCGATTTGAAAACCGTCGCGGATCCGAAATTTCTCAAGAAGCAGTTCAAGCCCGACAACACGGGCCACCTCGACACGCTAACGCCTGACGATCTCAAGCGGCGGAATATCGTGCCACGCACGATTCCGGCCGGCAACGAATGGTTCGTCCACGGCGTGTTCAAACTGCTGCAAACCCAGGTTCTCGTGCAAGTGCAGGGAACGAGCCGGGCCGTGGAAACGACGACCAAGGAATCGACGACCTTGGGCTGCCAGATCGATCGCCGGTTCGATGGCGACTCGAAGTTTCCCAACGATTGGCGGCCTGCGCCCGGCGGCGTCGTGCAAAACAGTCCCACGCCCTACGACTCGTTCGGCGGCTACGCGAAGGTGACACGGCTCGTCGAGCCGGCCGGCGCGCTGTTTGTCGAATATCATCTGGTCTACGACGAACCTCAGGGCTGGTTCAACGGCGCGAACTTGCTGCGGGCGAAACTACCGCAAGCCACGCCTGGCGACGTTCGCGAATTCCGCCGCGATGTGCGAACGGCAGAGCAATAAAAAACGCGACCGTCAAAACCGGATCTGCACGCCGGCAAGCGGTCCCGTGATGCGAACATCGCCGATTTGCCCTAAGTCGCAGCCGGTGTCGATCTCTTTGCCGAAACGGCTCTGGGGCAAAGCCCCTGGGAAACCCACCAAAAAGCCGAATACGCGAAAAGTGTCTTTATGAAACTGTGTCGTCGCGTGTGCGCAGCTTGTATTTTTGTATTTTGGATCCAGTAGGATTTTCCGTGACACCGGAGATTCGGATTGTTAGCATAGCAGGGTAGGGGTCCGGCCGTGCAATCGGGATCCGACGGGGAGGGCTCGGGTTTCAAGGCCTATTCCCGGGGTTCGTCCGAGCTTTAAAACGCGCGCAAAGGGGGAAATCTTGTCGCGCGGTTCGCCGGTCGGGATCGCATCACCTGCGATGCTTCCGGCAAATCTGGCCGCGGTCGTCGCAGACATCGATACGGTTTTGGGGCGTTGGCGGAACTGGTGCATCGTCGCCGCATTTGGTGGCGGTGCGCCCATAAATCTGATTTCGGGAGTTTAGCGCGGATGCTTTTTCACACTGATTGTTCGGTTCCCCCGACACTTCGTAGCGGCTCTTCCATCTCCAAATCGTTCCCCTCGCTCGACTCGCAAATTCCGAGATCAGAATCGCGTTCTCCGCAAATGTGTGGGGGGCAAAGGCCGCATCGTCGGCTCCTCGGTGGCTGTCGCGTTTTTTCGCTCGTGGCCTTCGCCCTCGGGTTCTTGGGTGTTTTCCTTCCCGTCGCGGCGCACGCGCAATCGAACAGTCCGCTTTATTGGGACGCGGCGGGTGGCACCGGCACATGGAGCTCGGCCGCGACGAATTGGGTCAACTCCGACGGCAGTCCCGCGTCGGCAGATCCGACGACGACCAACGATGCCGTCTTCAACTACTCAGGCTTGGCAGCCGCGAATGAAACGGTGTCGCTCAGTTCCCTGCAATCGGTGCTCGGGCTGTATTTCACCAACACCGATACCACGTTGCTGGAAAGTGCGACCACCGCGGAAAGCCTGACGATCGGCAACGGCACCAGCGGCGACGGCATCAACATCGCCTCGGCGGCCGGCGCTGTCACCATCGGCTCGACGACGGCTGCGAATTCTCTGCCGATTATCATCGCCGACAGTCAGACCTGGACGAACAACTCGACCGCCACCACCGGGCTGACGGTGGTCAATGGCATTTCGGATACCACCGCCTCCACGCTCACATTCGCCGGCACCGGCAGCACGACCGTCAGCGGCGTCATCTCCAACGGCCCGGGCCTGGCCCTAATTCAGGCCGGCGCCGGCATATTGTCGCTGAACGCCAGCAATTCATTTGCGGGCCTGACGATCCAAGCCGGCACGGTCAATCTGGGAACCGTCGGGGCCCAAGGGGCCGGCACGATCACGATCGGCACCACGACCACGAATGCCACGCTCAACGTGGCCGGCATCGGCTCGGGCGCAAATGGGACGTATACCGGCGCGATTGCCGTCGGCGGCTCCGGCATCGACACTCTCAGCGCTACCGCCTTCAACCCCGTGTTCAGCGGCCCGATCACGCTCGGCAACAATCTAACGATCGAGTCCAACAACAGTTCGGGCAGCACCATCGGCATCACGGGCGGCATCCTCGGAACCGGCAACGTTACGACCACGGTGCTCGGCGCCAACGCCGCGTCGACCATTACGCTCAGCGGCAGCCCGATCAACCCGACCGGCAGCTTCATCAACAACGGCAGTGGCACGAGCGGCGTCGTCGTCAGCGCGAGCATCGGATCGAACGTCACTGGGCTAACCCAAAGCGGCGCTTCGCCCCTCACGCTCACCGGCAACAACACCTACATTGGCCCCACCACGGTCAGCGCCGGCGCCTTGACCGTGTCCGGCGGCGGCACCTTGTCTGGCACAACCGCCCTGTCGGTCAGCGGCGCGACGTTCGATTATTTCCCCAGCGCAGCTGGTCCGTTGACGCTCGGAAGCGGCTCGACCTTGAGCCTCACCAATAGCACGATCGGGCTTGGCATCGGCGATTCGATCGTCGCCGCAGGTGCGGCCGCGGTTAGCGGCACCAATCGGATCAATCTCTCCGGCGCCATTACGCCCGGCAACAGCTACACGCTGCTCAGCGCCGCCGGCGGACTCGCTAGCGGCGGCACGTTTGCCGTCATCGTTAGCGACCCGACAAACTACACCTACACCACAAGCACGGGCGGCGGATTGTCGCTGTCGATCAATACGACGGCGGAATCGCAGCTCTCGACCGCCTATTGGACAGGCGGATTGAGCGGGGCAACCAACGTTTGGGCGTCGTCCAACGGCGCCGCAAGCAACTGGGTCATAACCTCCGGCGGCTCGGCCCAGGGCCAGGTGCCCGGCTCGGCGACGAGTGTCACGTTTTCGTCCAGCCCGATCGCCACCGCGCCCACGGCGACCGTGCTCGGCGCGAACATGACGATCAACAACCTCACGATCGCCGACACCGTGAATGGTCTCGGCTTGACTGGCGACGGCAATACGCTGACGATCACGCCCACATCTTCTAGCACCGGCATCACGATGAACACGGGCGTTCCCGCCAGCAGCATCGCCGCCAACGTGGCTTTGGGCGCCCCGCAAACCTGGACCAACAATTCCGCCAACCTGCTGACCGTCAGCGGCGTCGTTAGCGGCGGCAGCGGCAATGGCCTTACGGTCGCCGGCAGCGGCAGCCTAACGCTCTCCGGGGCCAACTCGTATTCCGGGGCCACCACCGTCAACGCCGGCACGCTCGTGCTCTCCGGCTCGGCCGCCGCCGCCAACAATAGCGCGATCGCGATGGCCAACAGCGCCAACCTGACCTTCTCGGCCGCGACCGGCACCGGTTACACGTTCAACCAGGCGATCACCGGCACGGCCGGCAATGTGACATTCAATGTCGATGGCAACACCAGCGCCAGCGGCGGCAGCGACGGCACGCACTTCACGCTCAACGACAGCGGCGGCTTCACCGGCACGATCGTCATCAACACCGGCCTGGTGAGTCCCACCGCCGACACCGTGTTCGGCAATGCCGCGAACGTCGTCGAAATGAATGCCCCCAACGGCTCGAGCGCCGGCATCGTCACCACTGGCAACGTCACGCTCCCAAGCACGCGCTCGTTTGATCTGACCACGGCCGGCGGCATCGGCGTGTTCCGCGAATACAGCGGCACCACGCTCATCGTCAACGGCGTCATCAGCGGGCCGGGCACGCTCTACAAGACCGACGGCGGCACGCTCGACCTCGGCGGCGCGAATACCTTCACCGGGCCATCGAGCGTCGGCTCCGGAACCATGGATCTGACCAATGCTTTGGCATTGCAAGACAGCACGCTCACCAGCGGCGGCACGACGTTCGATTCCTCGGTCACCGCGAATGGAAACGCATTCACGCTCGGCGGCCTCACCGGCAGCACGAATTTCGCCCTGGCCAACAACGCCACCACCCCCGCCGCGGTCGCCCTCTCGGTCGGCAACGACAACGCGAGCACGACCTTTTCCGCCGCCCTCACGGGCGCCGGCAGCCTGACAAAAATCGGCACCGGCACGTTCACGCTCTCCGGCACCGGCAGCTACACAGGCGCGACGAACATCACCGGCGGCGAACTGCTTCTCTCGGGCACCGGCGCGATCAACACCAGCAGCGGAATCACGATCAACGGCACCGGCGCCTCATTGATCCAAGCCAGTTCCGTCGCCATCAGCCCGGCCATTACCCTCTCGGCTGGCACGCTCGGCGGCGCCGGAACCGTCGGAACCGTGAATGTCGCCGATGCCGCGGGGGCGATCCTGCAAGGCGGCAACGGCAGCGGCGGCGTGCTTACCATCGGCAGCCTGAATTTCGCCGGCTCGGCCACCATCAATTTGCCCAGCGGCGCGACCTTGCTCGCCACGACGCTGGCCACGCCGAACGCCGGCACGATCACCATCAATGCCAGCGGCTTGAACGGCGGCTTCGCCAAACTGATCAACTACGGCTCCTACAACGGCGCGAACTCCAGCGACTTCACCGTCGGCGCCATCACGCTCGGCCCGAATCAAGCCGTCGTGAGCGGCGTGATCAACAATACGGGGAGCAGTTCCATCGGAGTCGATGTGATGGGCAACATCGAAGGCATCGTCAACTTCGGCGCAGCGAAGACGATTTCCGGCGTGACCGACGTCCTCAATGTCGGCAAGGCGGTCGCGGCCTACGACTTCGCCAATTCCACGCAGACGGTCAACGGCGTGACGTTCACCGGCACGACGTACGCCGGCAGCGGCACCGCACCAACCGGCGTCACGCTGAGCGGCGTTGGCACCAACAACGTCAACGCCTTCAACTCCGGCACCGCGCCCTTCGGCACTTTGAACAGTTCCTATCTCAACATGCTGATCGGCTCCGATTACGGCGGCAGTTCCGCCGCAACGGTCACGCTCACCAGCCTGACCGCGGGGCATGTTTACGCCACCCAGTTCTGGGTCAACGACCCGCGCCCTGAATCCGGCCGCGCCGAAGTGCTCACCAGCGCCGGCGGAAACTCGGTCACGCTCTCGTATTCCGCCAACAACGTTGCCGGCAGTCCGGGCCAGTACAGCATCGGCGGCTTCACGGCAAGCGGAGCTTCCCAAGCGTTCACCATCACGCCCACTTCCGGGGGCACCCCGGCACAAATCAATGCCATCCAAGTCCGGGATGTCACCGGCGTCTGGAGCGGGTCTACCAATGGTATCTGGGAAAGCTCCGGCGTCGGTAGCAGCAATCTGAACTTCACCGGCAACAACAATTTCTCAACCGTCGAAAGCATTCTCGGCGCCTCGGGCAGCGTCTACTTCGGCGATACCGACGGCTTTGGCAACGCGATCACCAATAGCGCCATCACCGTGGGCACCGTCGGCGCCCCCGGCGTTAGCGCCGGCAGCGTCAATTTTCTGAACAATTCGGTCGCCTACTCCCTCACCAACGCCAGCGGAACCACCGGCATCACGGGCACGACCGCCGTGACGATGGGCGGCTCGGGTACGGTGCGTTTCAACAGCGCCAACACCTACACCGGCGGAACCACGATCAGCGCCGGCAGCTTGCAATTCGCCCAAACCGCCGCCATGCCCGCCAGCGGCACGGTCGCCGTCGCCAGCGGCGGCACCCTGGCGGTCAACGCCGGCGGATCGGGTGAATTCACGAATGCCACCTCGGGCGCGGGCTCGATCGGCGGGCTGCTCGGCGGCATCGGCGGCCAAGGGGCTCCGGTCACGTTGGCATCCGGCGCGTATCTGGGCATCGACACCACCGACGCCGGTGGCTCGCTCACCTATTCCGGCAATATCACCAATGCCGGCCTGGGGATCGTCAAACTCGGCTCAGGCACGCTCACGCTCTCCGGCACGAACACATATTCCGGCGGCAACATCGTAAACGGCGGCACGCTTTATATCCCCGTCGGCGGCACTCTCGGCGCGACGACCGGCGCGCTGGCCGTCAATGGAGCCAGCAGCATTTTGGACCTGGGCACGACCAGCCAAACCGTGGGCGCGGTAACGATCGGCGGCGGCACGATTCAAGACGGCGGCACGCTCACCGGAACCTCGTTTACCTCGACCGGCGGCACGGTGAACGTTTCCCTGGCCGGCGTGGGCGCGCCGTTGACGCTGAGCTCCGGCACGTTGACGTTGAATGCCGCGAACACTTATAGCGGCGCCACCGCGGTCAACGCCGGCGTGTTGCAATTGGGGAATGCCGGCGCGGTGCAAAATAGCACCGTCACGGTGACTCCGAACAATGGCTTGATCTTCTTGGCCGGCAACGATTCACCCACGCTCGGCGGCTTGGCCGGCGCGGGAAATATCGCCCTGCAAGACACGGCCGGCAGCCCAGCCGCGGTGACTCTGACTGTCGGCGGCAACAATGCCAGCACGACCTATAGCGGCGTGTTGAGCGGTCCCGGCGGCCTGACCAGAACCGGAACCGGCACCCTAACCCTCAGCGGCGCGAATACCTACACCGGAGCCACCGCTGTCGCTGGCGGCACGCTCTCGCTTTCGACCGGCTCGCTGGGCAACACCGCAGTGTCGGTGGGCAGCGGGGCCAATAGCGGGGCGCTGCGGATCAACGGCTCCTATGCCATCGGCACCGCATCGGCGGCCAACGCCAGCCTCGCCATCGGCGGCACAACCGCCGGCGGCACGCTCAGCTTCTCCAGCAGCGAGACCAGCGTCAGCACGCTCAGCATCCGCAATGCCACCGCCACCACGCCGAACCTCACGCTCGGCGGCAGCACCTCGGGCGACGCGGTCTTGAACTTCAACTATAGCGCCACCGGAACCGACCAGATCGTCGCGGCAGGCCAGTTGACCGTCAATCCCGGCGGAGCGGTCATCAATATCGCGCCGCTGTCCGGCGTCAGCACGCTCGGGGCCGGTCCTTACACCTTGCTCAGCTACGCCGCAGTCAGCAGCGCGCCGACCTCGATCGGATTGGGCAACGCACTCCTGCCCAGCGGCGACATCGGATATTTAACCACGACCACCACCAGCGTGTCGCTGAGCGTCGTTGCCGGAGCGACTGGCAACGCCTATTGGGCCGGCGGCACCGACGGTAACTGGAACACGAATCCCGCGGGAACCACCAACTGGGTGACGACGGCGGGCGGCGGCACTTCGTCCGCCTTGCCCGACAGCAATACGAATGTATTCGAAACGGCCACGACCGCCGGAAACCTCACGCAAACGCTCGGCCAGGGCTTCACGGTCAACAGCCTGACGTTCAACAACCCGGCCGGAGTTTCGATCGCGCCGGGCACGTTTGCCACCGACGGCATCACGATCATGGCCGGCAGCGCCAACGGCAACACTGCAGGCAGCGGTTTGACGGTTCTTTCCACCGCGGGCGCCAACACGATCAGTGCCCCGGTGATTCTTGGGGCCGCGCAATCGTGGAGCAACGCCAGCTCCAATCCGCTGACCCTCAGCGGCGGCGTCGTCACCGGCGGATATACGCTCACGATTGCCGACACGGGCACCGGCGGCACGACGATCGGCGGCTCGATTTCCGGCGCCGGCGGCTTGACGATGAGCGGCAGCGACACCTTGACGCTCTCCGGCGCGAGCACGTATTCCGGCACGACCACGGTCACCTCCGGAACCTTCAGCTTAGCCTCGACCGGCTCGATCGCATCGAGCGCCGGCGGCTTTGCCCTCAGCGGCGCGAGCACCATCGCCAATATCAACGGCGCCTACAGCACGACCGGCACGACGGGCACTAGCGCCGTCACGGTGTCGGCCGGGACGCTCAATGTCGGCTCGACCGGCTCGCTCGCCATCGCAAGCTCGCTCGATGTCACCGCCGGCGGCAATCTGGTCATTTCCGGGAACGTGACGATGGGCAGCGGCTCGGCCTTCGGAATCGGCTCCGGAATTGGCAGCACGACGGGCACGGTGACGGTCGCCGCCGGCGGCACGCTCAACATCGGCGCCGGAAACGGCATCACCTTCATCGGCGGCGATTTTCTCAACACCGCCGGCAATGGCCGGAACGGAACTTACGGCGTCGGCACGCTGACGATTAACGGCGGCACGGTGAACGTGGCCGCTCCCGGCACTGGCAGCAATGGCCCCGGCGGCCTCGACGCGACCAGTCTTTGGCTCGACCCCTACGGCGACTCGTCCGGTCCCAGCACGATCAATTTGAATGGGGGCACCCTGATCTCTGCCCGGCCAATCTATGACGGCAGCAACGGCAATTCGGTCGTCAATTTCAACGGCGGCACGTTCGAGCCCACCTATACGGCTGCCGCCATGTTCGGTGGAACGATCAATCTCGAAGTGCAAACCGGCGGAGCAATCGTCGATGTGCCGACAGGTCTGAACGTGTTGATCAGCCAGGGGCTGGTGCACGGCGGCGGCTCGCCCGATGGCGGGCTGACTGTCAACGGCCCGGGCATTCTCACGCTCACCGGCGGAAACAGCTACACCGGCCCCACCACCATCAATTCCGGCAGCACGCTGCAGCTCGGCAATCAATCCGCGAGCGGCTCGCTGTCCGGCAGCTCGGCGATCGCCGTCAACGGCACGTTCCTCGTCGATCCCAGCACCGGCGGCGTCACGCTCAGCAACACGATCACCGGCAACGGAACTATTACCGTGAACGGTTCGACGGCGTCGGGCCCCTCCTATCTTTCGTTCACCGGCAACGCGACCGGTTTCACCGGCGCGTGGCTCCTCGAAGCCGGCCGGCTTCAGACCACCGCGGCGAATATCAATCCTGCAAACCAGATCACCGTCACCGGCAATGCCACCGTCGGCGGCGAACTCTACCTCGGCACCACCACCACATTCGCCAACCCGATTACGATCAGCGGCATCGGCGCGTTGGAAGCCGTCGGCAACCTCGGCGCCATTCGGCTTCAGGGCGGGAGCTACGCCGGCCCAATCACGTTGGGCGGCAATGCCCGCATCACCGCCTTTGCCAGCAACGGCACTCTTTCCGGCCTGATTTCGGGAGCCTACGTCCTGTCGCTCGGCGATCAGAACACCGGCACCAGCGCCGGAACGATCAGCATCACAGGCGCCGACAACACCTATAGCGGCGGCACGGTCATCTTCGGCGCCAATATCGGTGCGAATGCCGTCGGTGCGCTGGGCACCGGCCCGATCACGCTTTCCAACGCGACCTCCGACACCGCCGCCACCGCGCTGACCGAAAGCATCGCCGACGCCCTGACCGGCACTAACTCGCTGACCGTGCAAGCCGGCACGGCAACCTTGAGCCAAACGAACGACTACACGGGCGGCAGCACGGTTTCCGGCGGCACGCTCGCCGCCAACGCCGTTGGCGCGCTGGGCACCGGCAATGTGCTCGTCAGCGGCGGCGCACTTACCGAATCGATCGGCAGCGCCTTGAACGGCGCGAGTCAAGCGCTTTCGGTCACCAGCGGCACCGCGGCACTCAGCCAAGCGAACAGCTATGCCGGCGGCACGACGATTTCCGGCGGCTTGCTCGATATCGGCAACGCCTCCGCCCTCGGAGCCGGCCCCTTCGCGATCAACGGCGGAACGATCGACAACACCAGCGGTGCGGCGATGGTCCTCTCCGCCACCGGCGGCACTTCGCTCGGCGGCAATTTCACCTTCACCGGCACGAAGAATCTCGACCTCGGGCCAACCTCCATTACACTCTCCGCCACACCGACGATCACCGTCGCCGCCAACACGCTCACCTTCAGCAGCCCCGTCGTGGGCACGGGTTTCGGCCTGACCAAGGCCGGCCCCGGCACGCTCGCGCTGACTAACGCCGAATCCTACACCGGCCCGACCACGGTCAGCGGCGGCACGCTCTCGCTCGCCGCCGGCTCGCTCGGCGACACGGCGGTCGCGGTCGGCAGCGGCGCCAGCGGCGGCACCCTGCGGCTCAATGGCAACCCCGCCACCCCGTACACCATCGGCTCCGGCTCCGCGGTCAATGCCAGCCTCACTGTCGGCGGCGCCACCGGCATCGGCACGTTGACGTTCTCCAGTTCCGAAGCCAGCCACAGCATTCTGTCGATCACCAACGGCAATACCAGCGCGGCTAACCTCACGCTCGGCGGCAGCACGTCGGGCGCGGCGGTGTTGAACTTCAACTACGATTCGAGCACTACTGACGAGATCGTTGCCTCGGGCACCCTGGCCGTGAATCCAGGCGGGGCGGTGATCAATCTCTCGCCGCTGGCCTCCGCGGAATTGGGCGTCGGCACCTATCCCTTGTTCTCCTACAACACCAGCCCGGTGCCGACCGCGATCTCGCTCGGCTCCTTCACGGCCGAGCCGGGCGAAGCCGGCTATCTGACCAGCACGAGCACCGGCGTTTCGTTGACGATCGTTTCGGCCGCGACTGGCAACGCCTATTGGGCCGGCAGCACCGACGACAATTGGAACACGATCAACACCGGCGTCACCAACTGGGTCGATGCCGCCAGCAACGGCAACAACACGGGCCTGCCGGTCGGCACGACGAATGTCTTCGAAACCGCCGCCGGGGCGGCCCAATTCTCGCAATCGCTGGGTCAAAGCTTCACGATCAACAGCCTCAACTTCAACAGTTTGTCGGGCATTTCGATCGGCCCTGGCGTCGTCACGACCAATTCGATCACGATCCTGGCCGGCACCGCCAATGGCAACACGGCCGGCAATGGCATCTCGGTCGCCGCAGGCGCGGGCGCCAATTCGATCTCCGCCGCCATCGTGCTCGGCGCCAGCCAGAACTGGACCAACAACTCGACCAACCCGCTGACGGTAAGCGGCGCGATCAGCGATGGCGGCAACAACTACGCCCTCACGCTGTCGGGCCAGTTCACGTTCAGCGGTCCGAACAGCTATGGCGGCGGCACGGTCCTCGACGCCGGCACGCTGTTGAACATCAATGCCGACGCCGCTTTGGGGGCTGCCCCCGCTTCGCCGACAACGAATCTGACATTCGCGGGCAATAGCACCTTGCAGGCCGGCGGCACGGTGAGCATGGCCACCAATCGCAACCTATCGATCGGCGCGGGCGTGACCGCCACGATCGATACCAATGGCAGCAACGTCACGATTCCGGGCGTCATCAGCGGCGGCGATGGAGTGTCGAATCTCGCCGTCGTCGGCTCGGGAACGCTCACTCTCTCGGGCGCGAACACCTACGCCGGCCCCACCACCGTCAATGCCGGCACGCTGCAATTGGGCGACGGCACTGCGAGGAACGGCTCGGTCGCGGGCAACATCGCCAACAACGCCGCGCTCGTGTTCGCGAATCCGAATTCGCAAACCTACTCGGGCATCATCAGCGGCGGCGGCAATGTAACCAAGACCGGCGCCGGCTATCTGCAACTCACCGGCGCCAACACCAGCACCGGCAGCCTCACCGTCAACGGCGGCACGCTCAACCTCGTGCAGCAATCGGCGTTCACCGGCACCACCACGATCTCGAGCGGCACGTTGGTGCTCGGCTCGCCGGCGCTGCCGTCGATTGCCGGCCTGGCATATCATCTCGACGCCTCGGTCGCCGGCACTCTGAGGCTCAATGGCACGAGCGTGGCGGGCTGGAATGATCTGACCGCCAATGCCGTCAACTTCACGCAGTCGGCGTCCGGAAGCCAGCCGGCCTATGTCGCCAGTGGCATCAACGGTCTTGGCAGCGTGAGCTTCAACGGCAGCACCAGCCAGCTCGTCGCCAACCTCGCCGTGACCACTCAGACCGTGTTCATCGTCGATACTCCGGGAGCGACGAACACCGATCTGGCCGGCATCTTCGGCAGCTACAACAACGACAACGGCGTGCGGATGTATAGTCCGACGGCATGGCAAAATGGTGCAAGTGGCAACAGCAGCGACTTCACCAACGGCGGGTCGATGTATCTCGATGGCGTGCAGCAAACCGGCAACGCGAACTTTAGCACGCTCCAGCCGCAACTTCTGGAAGCAGTCAGCTCCGGCGCCAATAGTCTCACTGCCGCCCTGGGCGAATACATCAACACCGGCACTTCGGGCACCCGCTTTTTCAACGGCGAGATCGGCGAAGTGCTGGTTTTCAACGGCACGCTTACCGCGGCCCAGCAAGCGCAGGTCGATGCCTACCTCACCGCGAAATGGCTTACGCCCGACAGTTCATCGGTCACCAGCAACGTGCTTCCGGCAACCAATTCCGTGAATCTTTCCGGCAGCGGCGCCACGCTCGATTTGGGAACGACGAATCAGACCATCGCCTCGCTCACCGGCGTTTCCGGCAGCGGCGTGAATCTCGAATCGCAAACCCTGACGGTCAACAATTCCTCGCCGACGACGTTCGCCGGCGTCATGAGCGGAGCGGGTTCGCTGGTCATGAACGGATCGAGCACGTTCACGCTCACAGGCGCCAATACCTACACCGGCGGCACCACCATCAGCAACGGCACCCTGCGATTGGGCGACGGCACGGCGAACAACGGCTCGGTCGCCGGCAATATTTCCAACAATGCCACGCTGACCTTCGCGAATCCGAATCCGCAAACGTATGGCGGAATCATCAGCGGCAACGGCGCCGTGAACAAAACGGGCGCGGGCGCGCTGACCCTCTCGGGCTACAACACGAACACCGGCGCTCTGACGGTCAATGGCGGAACGGTCACGCTCACGAACTACCAATCGTATGCCACGACCACGATCCAAAGCGGCACGTTGCTCCTCGGCGGCGCGGCCCTGCCGGCGATCCCCGGGCTCTCCTACCATCTCGACGCGACGAATGCCAGCAATCTCACCCTCAGCGGCGGAAGTGTGCTCGGATGGGCCGATTCGAGTGGCAACGGCGTCAACTTTACGGGCGGCACCTACACGAATTCGGCCGGCAATGCCGTAACGCCGCCAACCTACATCGCCGCCGGCTCCGCCGGCGCCATCAACGGCCTGGGCACCGTGAATTTCAATGGCACCACGGCCGCGCTCTTCGCCAATCAGTCGGCTACCACCCAGACCGTTTTCATCGTCGACCAGGTCAACGGATACACGGGGCTGGGCGGTATCTTCGGCGCTTCGGCCGACCTCGGAATCCGCATGAATAGCTCCTCGACTTGGCAAAATGTCGGCACCAACGGCAACGACTTCACCAACGGCGGCTCGATGTACGTCAACGGCGCGCTGCAGTCCGGGAACGGAACATTCACTATCGGCACTCCTCAGATCCTCGAAGGCGTAAGCGCCACTGCAAGTAGCCTCACGGCCGGATTAGGTGGGTACTTCGTATTGCCTGGGAATGGTCCCCGCAATTTCGACGGCGAAATTGGCGAAGTGCTCGTCTACAACGGCACGCTCACCACGGCCGAGCAACAGGCCGTCGATACCTATCTCACCGACAAATGGTTCTCGTCGGCGCTCGGCGTGAACCCGAGCAATATCCTGCCCGCGGCCAGCACCGTGAACATCACCGGCAGCGGCGCCACCCTCGATTTGGGCACTGCCAACCAAACGGTCGGTTCGCTAGCGGGCGTGGCTGGCAGCCTCGTGAACCTCGAAAGCCAAACGCTCTCGATCGGCGGAAGCTCCAGCACCACCTTTGCCGGCACGATGAGCGGCGCCGGCTCGCTTGTCGTCGGCGGCTCCGGAGTGCTCACGCTTTCGGCGGCCAACACCTATTCCGGCGGCACGACGATCAATTCCACCGGCACGCTCCGCGTCGCCAATGGCTCGAGCGGCTCGGCCACCGGACCCGGCGCGGTGTTGGTCTCCAACGGCGGCACGCTCGGCGTCACCGTCGCCGGCGGAAGCGCGACCGTTTCTCCAATCGGGTTGAACACGGTCACGATCGCCTCCGGGGGCAATCTTGCCGGAGCCAACGGTGTCACGCTGACACTGACGAATGGATTGATCCTGCAAGCCGGCGCGATCGCCACCGCCAATCTCAGCGGCATGCCGAACGGCAATAGCGGCGCAAATCCCCTGCTGGCCGTCAACGGCGGAGCCATTTCAACCAGCGCCGGGAGCTACACCGTCAACCTGACCGGTTCGCCCACCGCCGGCACCTACGATCTCATCAATTACAGCGGGGCAACCCTGAGCGGCAACGGCGCCTTCCAAATCGGCTCGGTTCCGAGCGGGTTCGGCTACGAATTGCAGCTCAACCCGGGCATCAGCCAGTTGGATCTGATGGTCGTCGGCGTGCTGAATTGGAACGGTTCGGTAAGCAACGTGTGGGATGTCGACGCCACCAACAACTGGACCACCGGTTCGCCCCCGGCCGCCAGTCCGTTCCTCAGTAGCGCGCCGGTCGTCTTCGGCGACGGCGCAAGCAACACCTCGATTTCGATCCAGCCCTCGAGCGGCGTGAACCCGTCTTCGGTGACATTCACCAACACGGGCGCCAGCAACGGCGGCTCCGACTACACGATCAGCAATGCCGCGGGGAACACCGTCGGTATCTACGGCAGCACGGGCATCACGCTCAATGGCATCGGCAACGTCATGCTGCACGGCCAAAACTCGTTCACCGGCCCTGTAACGCTCAATGCCGGCCAATTGATCCTACAAGCCAATGGGGCGATCGATTATTCGTCAAGCGTCATAGTCGCCTCCGGGGCCGCGCTCAATTTGCAAGGCGCCTCCGTGGGAAATATCCCCTCGACCAATCTTTCCGGCGCCGGCCTGGCGGCAGCCCCGGCCGGAGCACTGGTTAGCTCCAGCGGCAGTAACTCGTATGCCGGAGCGATCACGGTCGACAGCATGGGCGCCACGATCGGCTCCACGTCGACCACCGCTGGCGATGGCCTCACGATCATCGGCGGCATCGATACGGCCGGCAATGCGTTGACATTCTCCGGCGCCGGCAACACGACCGTAAGCTCCATGCCGATTATCGGCACTGGCAGCCTGACCTATAACGGCACGGCGGGCGGCACGTTGAGCCTCGCGGTGGCAAGTTCCTATAGCGGCGGCACGACGATCAGCGGAGGCACGCTTCGAGTTGCGAACTCCACCGGCACGTCGGCCACGGGCTCTGGCCCCGTCGCGGTCAGCTCCGGCGGAACCTTGGGCGGCGCCGGCACCGTGAGCGGCTTGGTCACAGTTGCCAGCGGCGGCATCATCGCGCCGGGCGCCGGCCAATCGCCTATCGGAATCACCTCAAACTTCAACGGCGGACTGACGCTGCAATCGGGATCGCAACTCACGTTCAATCTCAGCAGCTCGGCCGACGCCACGGGCAACAATCTACCGGTCCACAATTCCTCGAACGACTACATCGTTAGCGGCAATTTAGACCTCGCCGGCAGCGGCACCGTCAACGTCAACGACTACGATAGCACATTGCAGATCGGCACCTACGAATTGATTAGCTACACGTCGCTCACCGGTTCCGCCTCCGGATGGACGACGGGCATCGTGCCCGCCGGTTACTCGTATTCTCTCAGCACCACGCTCAATCCCGACCAGCTTGATTTAATCGTCGGGTCCAGCAATGGTTCATCGAGCTGGGCGTCGAGCGTGAGCGGCGACTACGAAACCGCAAACAACTGGAATCCGAAGGCTTCCCCCGACGGCCCCGACCTGAGCGCGACGTTCCCCACGGTCGCCGGAGCGAATTCGCCCATTACCGTGACGGTCGGCAGCAACGATATCGCCGGCGAATTGACGTTCAACAGCAGTTCCACATCCTACATGCTTAAGTCTGGCACCCTGACGCTCGACAACGGCGGCGGCAGCAATGGCATCGGCGGCTCCGGCGCCATCGTGAATGTCTCGGGCGGTGCAAATCCACAAATCTATTCAACGCTCAGCCTCGCCGATTCTTCTCACACCACGACCTTCAACATCGACGGCACCACGAACAGCTCGCTGACCGTATACGGTTCGATCAACGACTCGAACACCGTCCCGGGCCAGTCGATCGTGCTCACCGGCGGCGGCACACTCTCGCTCGAAGCCCCCAACGGCTACACCGGCAATACCACAGTCAATGGCGGCACGCTCAATGTCGGCGACCAAAGCCCCTCCAACCTCGGCAGCGGCACTTTGACCATCAATGCCTCGGGCGGCGGCGCCTCGGTCGTCAACCTGACCGGCAGCACTGCGGGCGACGGCGGATTCGTCATCGGCAACCTGTCGGGCATGGTCAGCGGCGCCGGCAGCACGGCGCAGTTGAACGTGGGATCTGGATACTTGTCGGTGACCGAAAGCCCGACCGCCCCCAGCAATACATACGGCGGCACCCTGTATCTCGGCACCAGCACCGGTTTGATCGTGAACGCTTCCGGCACCACGCTGACCCTCAGCGGCGCTCCGACCTTCGCCGGCGGCGGCAACACCGTAACGGTCAACTCCGGCACGCTGGCTTTCGCCAACGCGACGGCCGCCACAGTCGAAGGCCCGGTGAGTGCCACGGTGGCTGCGGGAGCAACGCTCCAATTGGCCGGCACGGCGCCCGCTCTGTCGCAAGGCGCCTATGCGGCAACCATTCTCACGCAGCAGGGCACCGGCGGTACTGCCGATGGCCAACTGTTGGTCACCGGCACGGCGCAAACCGTCGGTGTGGTATCGGGTACGCAGGTGTCTACCTCCCCAACAACCTATGCCGGAACCACCACGGTCGGCGACGGCACTCATGCCGCCAGCCTCTCGGCCGCGCAGATTCTGCAAAACACGCTGGCAATCAACGCCGGCTCGACCGTGACGATTTTGCCCTTCGCCGGTGGCCAAGACGGCGCTCAACCGGCCGCGATCACAGCGAGCGCAACCCCCGCGGCGGCCACCGCCGGCGCGTTGCCTGCCGCCACACCCAGCGATCCCTTCACGGCGATCCAGGCCGCGATCACCTCCGGCGCGATCTCGGGTGCCACGGGCCAATCGCTAGAAAATCGCATCACGGCAATTGAAAGCCTTGCGACCGCCGACCCCGGCCTGAATGCGAGCCTGCTAGAAAGCCGGGTGCTCGCAGTGCTCCCGTCAAACTCGGCGCTATCCACGCCCGAAGCATCGCCGGCCGAGATCGGTTCGAGTCTGCTCGCCTCGGACACGACGGCGTTCAGTTCTCCGTCTGCTTCCGTAATCGGCGAAAGCGCGATCGTCTCGGCCGCGTTCGCCCCGAGCGCGACGTTCGCGGCGAGCCCCGCAGCGGTTCCCGAGCCTTCAACGTTGCTGCTGGCCGCGCTGGCGGGATGCGGCGCGATGTTTGGAGTTCGGCGTCGGGCCTTTGCTCGATTTCGCAAATAGTTCCGGTATAATGCGAAAGGCGCCGCGGCAACCGATTGAGTTCAACCGGTGATTCGCGTGCCTGCGGACCGAGGGGCTGCTTTCAGAAGGATCGAACATGCGCATTCTAAAGGCCTCCTCGGCACCCGGTCGCGCAAGCGGCGCGGTCGGCCGCGCGGTGCGCCCCGCATTCACGCTCGTCGAATTGCTGGTCGTGATCACGATCATCGGCATCTTGATGTCGTTGCTCTTGCCGGCGGTGCAATCGGCTCGCGAATCGGCCCGCCGGACGCAATGCTCGAACAATCTATCGCAGATCGGCAAAGCGGCGCTCGAGCACGTGGCCCAATATGGCTTTTTTCCGACCGGGGGCTGGGGCTATGGTTGGGCGGGCGACCCCGATCGCGGCTTCAGTATTCAGCAGCCTGGCGGATTTTTCTACAACATCCTGCCGTTTCTCGAACAAAAGAACCTTTGGCAACAGGGGGCCGGATTGAGCTCGTCGGCGAAACCGGGCGTATTAGCGCAAACCGTGGCGACGCCGTTGACGGTCTTCAATTGCCCCACGCGCCGCAGCCTGCAACTCCTGCCCTACACGGATGTCGGCTACGTCAATGTCACGACGCCCCCCAACGCCGCCAAGAGCGACTATGCGGGCAACAGCGGCGATCAATTCTCCGGGTTCTACGGCCCCAGTTCTCTGGCACAAGGCGATTCCGAGCCCGCTTCGTATTGGCCCTCGGGCGGCCTGATCATGAGCGGCGTCACATACGATCGCAGCGAGGTGCAAATGTCGCACATCACCGACGGCGCAAGCCAAACGATCTGTGCCGGTGAAAAATATCTCAACCCCGGATCCTATTTCAACGGCGACGATCCGGCCGATAATGATGGCTGGGATCTCGGCTACGATTGGGATGTCAACCGCTTCGGCTGCACGCCTCCGATGGAAGATACCTCCGGCTACGTCGACGCCTTGGCCTACGGCAGCGCGCATCCGTCGGGATTTGGCGCCGTGTTCTGCGACGGTTCGGTTCACGTGCTGAACTATGCGATCAATCCCACCATTTTCGCGAACCTCACCAATCGCTCGGACGGCACCGCCATCGATCCGACGCAATTCTACTAGTTGAACTACCGGGCACATGATCTGGTGCTCGATTCCGGCGACAATCTGCCGATTAGATCGTCGGTCCCACCGACTTTTCATCTTGCCGGACGACCAAGCTGTCTCTCCTGTCGGTTCGACGACGATCCGGCCAGTCCGATTATTTCCGGCGGCAAAGCAACTCGCGTCGGGTCCCCGACCGACGCAAGATCGGCCCACCAGCGGCCCGCTTCATCCGGCTCGAGACAGTGGCTCGGCGGTTCGACAACCCGCCGAGCGCCGTTCAGGCGCGGCCGAAAAATAACTTCCCTTTTCGAACCCCCCACCCTGCCCGCAAGGGGGCGAGGGGGCAGGGGCTGCGGAGAAGTTATCTTTCGGCCGAGCCCAAGCTCGCCCAATCGCGAAATTCCGCTTCGTCCAGCAGCACCGCTTCTCGCACCAACTGAAAGGCGAGCCGCGTTTCCGGCCAGCCGAGGGCTGCCAGCATCCGGTCGAATTCCTCGGCCGGGCACGTCCCTTTCAAATCGACGAATAGCAGCCGGCCGCCGCGATCGAAGAGGTTGCCGTCGATTTGCCACTCCGGCATTCCCTGCCGAGAGCCGTAGAAAAATGAGCCGTCCGGCTCAACGCAGCTCCGCGGCAACTTTTCCAGCCGCTGGGCCGCTTCTTCGAAACTGATCCCGAAGGGAATCGAAAGCGACTCGCGCGGCACATCGAGCGTGGCCACGCTACGGTTGCCGAGGGCGACGGCGGTGCCCGGTGCTGCATCGTCGGGGCGAGCGTGGATCGTGACGTGAAACGCGTACATGGCATTCGATCCGGGGCTCGCGGTTCAAGCCGCCGCAGCCCGCCGCTTGCCCCGCCGACGATCCCAAACGCCGAATATGGCGACACCGGCGCATGCCAACAGGCAACCGCCAGGCAGCCAGTCGCCGTGGGCCAGATAAAAGCTCGGCCGGCCATCGGTCTGCACATCGGCGATGATCACGGCGTCTTGCTGCCGCGGCACGGTTTGGACCACGCGGCCATTGCCATCGATCCACGCCGATAAGCCGGTGTTGGCCGCGATCAACAGCGGCTTGCGGCATTCGATCGCCCGAAACACGCCGCATTTCAAATGTAGATCCAATTCGCTGGAGCCCCAAAACCAGCCGTCGTTGGTCACATTCACGAACACATCCGGTTCCGCTCCTTGTTCACGGAGCGTCTCGACTTGGCGGCGGATCAGATGCGGAATCACCGTTTCGTAGCAAATGCTGGGGCAATAGCGAATACCGTCGATCACTTGCGCGACCGGCTTTTGGCCCACCTTCAGGCCGCCGGAAAGCGGCGTCAGCTTGTAGAGAAACGGAAAATATTCCGCCAACGGCACATATTCGCCGAACATCACCGGATGCATCTTGTCGTACGAACCCAGGATCCGGCCATCGGCGCCGACGAACACGGCCGAATTGTAGTGATCGCCGCGCTCCAGCGTATGCCAATGCTGACGATCGATGCCGAACAACAGCGCGGCATGGCAGTGCCGCGCGATGTCGCCGAGCACGTCCGTCGTTTGTCGAATCACATCTTGCTTCGATCGTCCGTTCGGAATCTCCAAGCTATCGTCGAACGAAAGCAGCGGATAGCGAAACATCGTCTCGGGCCAGACGATCAAATCCAGCGGCCGCGCCGGCGGCCGTTCGGCCGCTTCGTGCATCGCCTTCAGAGTAAGGCCAATGTACTCGCTCCAAATCGCTTCCACCTGTGCCGGATCGGTTTTCACGGTTGTCGGAGTCGAGCCCTGGATCAGCGCGACGCGGGCGATCCGGTCGGCGGTCGGCTCCGACAAGCGCGCCCGGCCATACACGATCGCCGCCGCCAGCGTCAGCCCCAGCGGCAACATCGGCCAAACGGCAAGGCGCCTGCCGCCGATCGGCAGCATCCGCGCCAAACACGCGGCCACGAGCATGATCAGCCCGCTAACGCCGTAGCCGCCGATCAAGTCGGCCGATTGAATGATTGCGGGCCAAGCGGTTTGCGTGTGTTCGAGGCTCCCCATCGTGAAGCCGCCGAGAATATGCCCCTTGGCAAGCTCGATCGCCATCCAACCAACCGGCGCCGCCAAGATCAGCGGCACATGCAGCCGATGCACTGCGACGCGCATCAGTCCGATGAACATGGGGATATAAAACGCGAGATAGAACGACAGCGCGACCCAGCCAAAACTCGTCGCCCAATGCGGCAGCCGCAACCAGTGCAACACACCCAGCCAAAACGCGAACCCCGCCAGCCAGATCGCCCGATACGGCCGTCGCCCTGGCAATTCATCGCGGCGGGCAAGCATCAGCCACGGCAGCGGGGCAATCCACCCCAGCGGCCAAAGATCGAGCGGCGGCAGGGCCGCATACATCAGCAGCGCGCCGGCCATCGCCCAGGCCAGCGTCGTGCGATACCAAGGAACGCCTGGCCCAGGCCGCGCCGCGACGGCCGGGGCGGGGAACGGGTTGGGTCGAACTGCGGGTAGAGAGGCCGTGCTGGGCATACGCCGATCTACAGTACGCGGCACGGAGGATTTTGCACAGAGGAATCTGTCGCAGTGGAAATCTGCGCAATGTAAATTTGCGCAATGTAAATTTGCGCAGCGAAAATTTGCGCAGCGAAAATTTGCCGAAAATTGGCAACGCGCGAAACCGCAAGCGAGCCTCACGCTCGTGCCGCGGATTGAAGCTCCGCTTGCGGTTTCGCGCGTGAACTGCTGAACGGCTTACTGCGCCTTGTCGGCCGTCACGTGATAGATCGACAAGGTGCGGTCGCCGATGTTGACTTGGTGGATGTTGAACGTCCCCTCGACCGTCACCGGCAGCACGGTGTAGTCCATCGTCAAAGGCTGTTTTAACTGCACGATCATCGAATCGTAGATGGCGGCGCCGGGACCGAAACAACAGGCCATGTTGTCGCGCACCAACACGAATTTGGTCAGTCCGGTTTGTTGAGGCGGCGGCAGGATGAAGCCACGGATGCGAATCCGATTGCCATCGAGCTTTTTCACCGCGGAAGTGAGCAATTCAGGGCGAAAAGGATCGCCCTTTTGCATGTTCAGCTTGACGGTGTCGAATGTGATGTCGCGCAGCGGGAGCCGGCGGGCGGGAACCGGCTTTGCAGAATCTCTAGCGGCGGGCGAACCCGGCATCGCCTTGGACGAGCCTTCCAGCGACGCCACTTCGATTTTCGGCTTCGTGGTGCTCGAAGCGACCGAGGCCGTCGCGGCTGGAAGCGATTTCTCGCCGCATCCGCCGGCGACCGCAAGCGACACGGCCATCGCTGCAAGTGCCGCAATCGCCAACGCCGTGCCGCTACCGAGATCGAACCGCCGCCGCGAAATGCTCATCGCAACTCCGCATTGTCGAGGTGATAATACGCCACGCCGATTCCCCCGGGCGCCTGCCGCGGCGAGAAGCGGAACGTGCCGGCCACGCGCACCGGCTGCTTCGTATAAATCATACCGCTTGGGTTGGCGAGCGACACGACGATTCGATCCGTAATTTTCGGATTCCCGCCGAAACAGCAGGTGCCCGCATCGCGGCACAAAACGAATTTCTGAATCCCGGCGGCATCGCTGCCGGCATACACGTAGCCCTTGATGTAAACCTTTTGCGAACTCAAATCTCTCGCCGACTGCGGAACCATTTCGCCAATCACTTTTGGATCGGGCTGCAACAGGTCGTAGCTGATCGGGCGGTAGCCGGACGGCACATGGCTCATTTCCGTCCGGTATGCCCACCACGGCCCGACCGGGATCAACACCGCCGATAGCACCAGCCCAACCCACGCCATGCCGCGCCCGGTCAATTCTTCCGGCCGCGCCCGAATCTGCCGCAACGCCATGATCGACCAAATCACTCCCGCGATCGGCACCGCCAGCAGCCAATAGTCGAGCAGCGACAGCAGCGACAACAGGCCCAACACCAGCGCCACCACCGCGGCCGAACTGAGAGCCAGGTATTGGTCGAAGCCGTCTTCCTCGTCGAGTTGCCCCTCGGCCTCCAATTGCGGGTTTTCGTGCGTGTCGATGCTCATAACGCGTGGCGGGAAATGAGATTCGTGGTTTGCTTGTCTTCGGCTCTACCAATTCAATCGCTCGGGGGCTCCGTGCCCTCCGGCGCGGCCGCACGATCGTAGTAGGCACACTCCGTGTGCCGCCTGCGCCTCTTGGTGCGTTGCGCGACGAGCAAGCGCAGACGGCACACGGAGTGTGCCCACTACATTGAATGCGCTTTCCTACTGTTTCGAACCGGCGACGTTCGCGCTGCCGCGGTTGCTGCGGTTCACGACCACCAGCACCACGGCGCCAAGCACCGCGCCGATCGCTACCACTAGTTCGGCCATTGGCAGCATGCGGCTCGACGATGCGGTGGCGTTCGGCGATGTCGATCCATCGGGTGAAGCGGTGGTTGCCGCGGCGGTTCCTGCGGCTGAGCCCGCAGCGCCCGATTCCGACGTTGATTTATACGCGGCCGGAGTGACCGGAGTTTGCGAATTTTCCGCCGGGGCTGCTCCGCCCGCTGGTGCCCCTGCTGCCGGAGCCGCCGCATTCGCGCTGCTGCCGGCTTGCGTTCCCCCCGCCGCCGATGAATCGGCGCGCTGCGTGGTTACGCTCGGCATCGGATCGGGCCCGACGGCATAGAGCGTTTCGGATTGCTGCACGGATTTCGGATCGATCTTTCGCAGTTCTTCGATGTACTGCTTCGCTTTCGGCAGCGGACAGGCGCGCAAATAGTTGATCACCGGGATTCGCACCCAGGTGGTCGTTTCCGGATCGGCACTCTTGAACAACGTGACAAGCCGATCCATCACGGTCCAATCCTTCCACCGCGCGAGGTCCATGATCGCCTGGTCGGCCAATCGTGGATGATCGAGCACCAGCCGCATCGAAGCGATCAACCGATCGCGCGGGATGGGGCCGTTGTCTTCCTGACCCAAGAATCGAAGCGCCATGACGACCGAAAAAATATCCGTAAATTCTTCCTGTTTCTTGTTCAAGAACAGATTTTCTACCAGCGGCAGGCCAGCCGCCCGCTTGAGCGTCAGGTAGCAGGCCACCGTAGCATCGAGGCCCGTCTTGAATTTCGGATCATCCGACCGCAACAGCGTTTCCAACATGGGAACGTCGCTCGGTTGCCCGCAGACGCCGAGCATCGTGAGATAAAGCCGGCGATGGCTCACCGCCACGGCGGGATCTCGCACCCAATCGACCAATTTGTCGTGCTGCATCCGCGGCTTCATGGCCTGCAGCATCGTGTAGGGCGCGAGGGCAAATTCATAGTACGAATCGTTTTTCAGCAGATCCTCTTTGTCTTCCATGTAGTTTTGGAAATAAGCCAACCGCTCCGGACCGAGGGCAGGCAGCTTCACGATTTCCGATACATACTTGCGGCTGCGGGCCGACAGAGCATACGGCGGCGCCCATCCCAATCCCGACTGCTCGGTGCCGAGAATCAGATACTCGCCCCCCAGCGGCTTTTCATCGAAAAACGGCGCTTCGATCTTCTTGACCGAACCGAATGCGGCAGCACCCTTGAGCACCTCCTCGACTTCAAACGTGGCCATCGGCGTTGCCACATTCAACTCGCCATCTTTGCTTTCGCTTTCCTTCGGCAACGCGATCAGTTTTCCGATTACGGCAACATCCGCCCCCTTGATATCCTGAGCCAAGGTCGATTGCACGGAGCCGCAAAACGGGCAAGCGAAGGCTTGCGAAGGGGCCAAAAAACCGCAAGCCATCGCAAAAACCCCCTGGGCCGCGAAAACCGCAACGGCAGCAAATAGCGATCGCAAACCGATGCCGCCTATGCGGCAACGTGCTGAGGCAGGGGCGGGCGTCATGGCAGATCCTCCGGCGGGAAGGGATGGCGGGGCGGGCCAATATGGTGGAGTGTCGAACCGCCGACACCTCCAGCTTCAATTATAGCAGGACAGGCCAGCCGTAGCAGTCCGAAATTGCTGGCAACGCTGGCAAGCGAACCCCGCTTGCATCGGCCACTCCGCGGAATCGACCGATCAAGGCATCGATCAAGGCTCGTAGCTGATTTGGGTTTGCGGCAGCGATTGCTTCAGGGCCGCGACTGCCTGCGGCGATATATTGTAGCCAACGCTGAGGGATTGTAGCCCACGCAATTGTTTGAGTCCCGCGATGCCGCGGTCGGTGAGTTTGTCGCCGCCCCAGATCGCGAGCTGCTTTAGCTTCGACAGCTTCTCCAGGCTTTGCAGTCCGTCGTCGGTAATCTGCGGACCAACCAGGAGAAGCGTCTCCAAGTCGGGAAAGGCCGCCAATTGGGCCAGCGCGGCGTCGGTATACCGATTGC